>JASHZK010000190.1 GCA_030042575.1 Acidimicrobiales bacterium | reverse complement strand
CGCCCCAGCCCAAGGTGGTGACGTCGAAGGCGTAGAAAGCGGCGGCGGTGGCGGCCGCCACTCCCACGCCGATGACCAGTTTGACCATGCCGAAGAGGACCACGCCCAGGGTGTACTCGAGCTCGGACATGGGTGTGACCATGAGGTTGAGCATGTTGCGCGACCAGGTCTCCTCGAGCAGACCGGTGGACAGGGCGATCTGTGACTGGTACACCACGTGCCACAGCACGATGCCCGACAGCAGATAGGCGAAGGCGATCGAGCCCGCACCGTGGTGGTGCGAGACGAACACCCCGAGCGACCCGAACAGGAGCACGTCCACCAGGGGCCACAGCGTCACGTCGAACAGCCGGTGAGGGCTGCGGGCCAGCACATAGGCGTGGCGCCGGGCGATGGCCCGCACGCGCTGCCAGGCGAGAGCCGCCTCTCGCGGGCGGGAGCGGGACAGGGACAGCACCGTCATCGCCGTCCTCCCTGTCGCCCCACAGGCTCGCCCGCCTCCGCCGGCTCGACCGCCTCCACGGGCATGGCCGACTCCCCCCCGGCCGCCAGGTGGAGAAAGACGTCTTCCAGTCCCTGGCGACCGAAGGCGGCGCTGACGTCGGCCGGTGAGCCGTTGGCCACCACCCGGCCGCGGGAGAGGAAGACCACCCGATCACAAAGCCGCTCCACTTCGGACATGTCGTGGCTGGTCACGAGCAAGGCCGAGCCGTCGGTGCGCGAGAGCTCGAGCAGTCCTTGGCGGACCCGCCGGGCCACATCGGGATCGAGCGAGGCCGTGGGTTCGTCGAGGACCAGGAGCCGGGGCCGGTGCAAGGTGGCCTTGACGATGCCCACCAGCGTGCGCTGGCCGGAGGAGAGCTCGGTGCCGAGAGAGGAGGACAGATAGTCGACACCGAAGCGCTCCAGGGCGGATTTGACCGCCCCGGCCCGGTCGGGCACCCCGTAGAGATCGGCGTACATGGCCAGGAACTCGCGCACCCGCAGCTTCTCGGCCAGGGGCAGGTAACCGGCGGCGAAGCCCACCTGGGCCAGAGCCCGCTTGCGGCCCTCGGGCAGACGGTGGCCGCCCAGGTCGACGGTGCCGGCGTCGGGGGTCACCACGCCGAGCAGCATGAACAGGGTGGTGGTCTTCCCCGCCCCGTTCGGCCCCAGGAGCGCCACGCGCTCGCCGGTGTGGACCTCGAGGTCCACACCGTCGACGGCCGTCTCCTGACGGTAGGCCTTGACCAGGCCGCGGGCGCGCAGCACTGTTTCCACGGCCTTCCACTATGACAGTCAGGAGACGGGGTCCCGAATGTGCCGGAACATCACCACCCTGCGCGGACTGGAGCCGCCGGCCACCAGCGAGGAGATCGAGGCGGCGGCTCGTCAGTTCATCCGAAAAGTGAGCGGGGTCAACGCCCCTTCGACGCGCACCGACCAAGCCCTGGAGAAGGCCGTGCAGGCCGTCGCTCGGGCGACCAGCGAGCTGCTCGACGTCCTGCCGGCGCGCCGCCAGCCTCCGCCGTCGCTGCCGCCGTTGCGCCGCCTTCGATCTCCGGCAGCTCGATAGGAGCAGTCAGCGAGACGACGGACCGTGCTCCGGCGTCGGCTGGTCCACGATCACCCGGAGCCGTTTGTCGAGGTCGGCCGACTCCATCCCCTCCACCTTGACCCGCTTGCGGCGCGACCCCTCCCCGGCCGTCATGGTCAGGGCCGACCGATCGACCCCCAACAGGCGCGAGAGCAGGGAGAGGACCGCCTCGTTGGCCCGACCCGACTCGGGCGGCGCCACCACCCTCACCTTGAGGGCGTCGCCGTGGACCCCGACAACGCCCTCCTTGCCCGCGCCGGGGTGGACCTGGAGCCGCAACACGAGCCCGTCGCTGGCCACGTCGAACAGCTGTCTCATGGGATCAATGGGACCACGGTCTCGGCCGTCGCTCAAGGCAGCAACGGGGCCACCGTCTCGGCAAAGGCCGCCATCTGCTCGCAGGTCTCGGCGGCGGAGCGGCTGGGGAAGCGGACCTGGACGTGCGACACCCCGAGATCGGCCCATCCGGCCAGGTGCTCGGCCAACACCTCGGGCCCGCCGCTCGAGGTGCCTCGGGGAAGTTCCCAGGACGGCTCACCCACGTGCAGCCCACCGGCCAGGGCACCGATGGCGATGGGGTCGCCGGGACGCAATTGCTGGCGCAGCTCGAGGAGGCGGGGAACGAGTTCGGCCATGTCCTGGCGCCGAGGTGTCTGGGGCAGCCAGCCTTCGCCGCGGGCGGCGGCGCGCCGCAGGGCGGCGGGCGACGACCCGCCCACCCATATGGGCGGACGCGGCTGCTGCCGGGGCCGAGGGGAGACGGCCAGGCCTTGGCCGGCAAATGCGGGACCCTCGAGGGTCGGGAACTCCTCGGTCAGGGCGGCGGCGATGCCGTCGATGGCCTCGTCCAAGAGCGAGCCGCGCTGTTCGAAGTCGACTCCGAGTGCTTCGAACTCCTCGGTCACATGTCCCGCCCCCACTCCCACGATGAGCCGGCCCCCCGACAGCACGTCCAAGGTGGCCAGCTCCTTGGCGGCACGCAGCGGATGACGCAGAGCGGCGATGTAGACGTGCGACAAGAGACGCACCCGGTCCGTGATTCCCGCCAGCCACCCCAAGGTGGCGACGGTGTCGTACCAGGTGGTGCCCATGGCCTCCGCCAGACGGCGAGGTATGGCGGTGTGGTCGCACACGGCCACGTAGAAAAACCCGCTCTCGTCGGCTTGACGGGCCACCGTCGCCAGCTCCTCGGGGCCCGCCGCCTTCTCCCACTCGTCGACGTAGATGGTCGACTGCGACTGCACCGGCAACTGCAACCCGAAGACCATCTTCCCTGGCGGCACGATGGGCGCCGGCACGGCGGAGGTCTGGGCCATGGCGAGCTCAGAACCGCCCGGCCACGACGTCGGCCAGAGCCCCGGAGCTGCCCAGGAACTGGCTGATCACCCGGGCGCGGGTGAGATACAGGTGGGCCGGGACCTCCCAGGTGAAGCCCATGCCCCCGTATACCTGGATGCAGGCGCGGGCGTTGGCGTCGGCCGCCTGAGCCGCCAGCATGGCTGCCCCGGCCGCCGCCCGCACCGAGTCGCCGACTTCGGGCTGGTCGACAGCCACGGCGGCGGCGTGGACGGCGGCCCGGCACAGCTCGGTGCGCACCAGCATGTCGGCGCACATGTGCTTCACGGCCTGGAAGGCGCCGATGGGACGGTCGAACTGCTGGCGCACCTTGGCGTACTCCACCGCCATGTCGGAGGTCGACGCCGCCATGCCCACCAGAAGCGCTCCACTCAGTACCAGGTGGTCGCGCCAGATGGCTTCGGCGGCGGCGGCGGCGCCCACCGCCGCGCCCCGAGGGATCTCCGCTACGAACCACATGGGGGTGAGGGGGTCGAGTCCCTCGACCGGCTCCCCGTCGAGCTCGCCGGTCTCGACGAGCTCCACCGCGTCCCCGTCCACGACCAACAGGCAGTCGAGCGAGCCGAGGTCGCCCACCATCGCCGGCAGCGACGGGCCGCCGCCGGGTCCCCCCCAGCCCGGCCGAGGCAGGAGCCCCACCGTCCGCTCGCCGGTGGCCGCCCCTTCGACCATGGCGGCGGCCACGTGGGTGGCGGCCACGGGACCCGGCACCAGGGCCCGCCCCAGCTCCTCGAACACGACCGACGCCTGGGCCGTTCCCAGTCCGGCGCCCCCGGCCGATGGGGCCAGTCGCAGCGAGAAGACGCCGGCCTCGGCCAACACCGACCAGCCGGCCCGGTCGAGGGAGCGGCGCCCCTCTGATCGGCGAAGCTGCTCGAGGGGGAACCGCCCGGTGCACAGCCGGCGCATGCCATCGGCCAGGGAACGGTCGTCGTCCGAGAGGTCGAAGTCCACCGACTACGCCTTGGGGAGCCCGAGGATGCGTTCAGCCACGATGTTGCGTTGGATCTGCGAGGTTCCCGCCGCGATGGTGCGGTTGAAGGCATTGAGCCACAGCTCGACCAGCGCCCCGTTGCCCAGGGGCTCGCCCCCGTCGGCCGATGGCAACTCGTCGGTCGACAGCCCGGCGGGACCGAGCAGGTCCATGCCCAGCTGCGCCACCCGTTGGCGCAGCTCGGAGAAGGCCAGCTTGAAGACGCTGGCGCCCGTTCCGGGCACGCCGGTGCGGGTGGCCTGGGAGATGTTGCGCCGGGCCAGGGCCCACAGGGCGTCGAGCTCGGCCCCCATCTGTCCCACCCGATGGCGGACCTCGCCTTCGTCCCAGGCACCGCTCCGACGGGCCGACACCTTCAGCCGGCGCAGGAGCTCCATGGTCTCGAGCAACTCTCCGACGAAGGCGGTGCCCCGCTCGAAGCTCAAAGTGACCATGGTCACCCGCCAACCGTCGTTCTCCGCCCCCACCCGGTTGGCCACCGGAACCCGCACCCCGTCCAGGAAGAGCTCGGCGAATTCACTCGATCCCGAGATGGTCCGAAGGGGGCGGATCTCGATGCCCGGAGCATCCATGGGCATGATGAGCCAGGTGATCCCTTTGTGCTTGGGACCCTCATCGGACGTTCGCACCAGCAGCTCGCAGCAGTCGGCCACCTCGGCGTGCGACGTCCAGATCTTGGTACCGGTGACCACGTAGTCGTCACCGTGGCGCACGGCCCGGGTGCGCAAGGAGGCCAGGTCGCTTCCGGCGTCGGGCTCGGAGAAGCCCTGGCACCACACCTCGTCCCCCCGCAGTATCGGCGGCAGGAAGCGAGCCCGTTGCTCAGGGGTGCCCTCGACCACGATGGTGGGCCCGGCGTGGAGCAAGCCCACGAAATTCACTCCCACATAGGGGGCATGGGCGCGTTCGAGCTCCTCGAGGTAGACGAGCTGCTCCACCGGGCTGGCCCCTCGGCCGCCGCCCTGGACAGGCCAGTCGATGCCGGCATAGCCGGCGTCGTAGAGCATCTTCTGCCAAGCCGTGTCGAAGGCGCGCCGCGCTGGCCAGTCGTGCGGTGAGGGACGGGGGGGCAGGACGGGGACCACCTCGGCCAGCCAGCTGCGGAGCTCGGCGCGGAAGGCCTCCTCGCTCTGGCTGTAGCGCAGATCCACCGGAAGCCGGCTCCCGGCTCAGGGAACCAGGTGGTCGAGCCCGTACAGGGCGATGGCGTTGCCCCGCACGATCTTGCGCCGCGACTCGTCGTCCAGATCGGCCATCTGGCGCTGGGCCACCTCTTTGGTGTGCGGCCATGTCGAGTCCGAGTGCGGGTAGTCCGACTCGTAGGTGACGCGGTCCACGCCGATCTCCTCCACCGAGCGCAGCCCGTGGGCGTCGTCGAAGAAACAGCCGGTGATCTGACGGCGGAAGTAGGTCGAGGGCGGTTCGGGGATCTTGTCGGCCACCCCGCCCCAGGCCCGGTTCTCCTCCCAGACCACGTCGGCCCGCTCCAGGATGTAGGGGATCCAGCCGATCTGGCCTTCCGAATAGGCCAGTTGCAGGGTGGGAAATCGCACCAGCACCCCGGAGAACAGGAAGTCCACCACGGAGAAGGTGGCGTTGGTGTGGGTCAGTGTGGATCCCACCGCCGGTGGGGCGTCGGAAGAGGTCGAGGGCATCTTCGACGAGGACCCGATGTGCATGTTGACCACGGTCGAGGTCTCGGCACAGGCGGCGAAGAAAGGATCCCAGTAATTGGCCGGGTCGTGCACCGAGGGCAGGCCCAAGAAAGGGGGGATCTCGCTGAAGCAGACCGCCCGCACACCGCGGGCGGCGTTGCGGCGCACCTCGTCAGCCGCCAGTTGGGCGTCCCACAACGGGATGAGGCACAGCGGGACGAGGCGGCCACCCGACTCCCCGCACCACTCGTCGACCATCCAGTCGTTGTAGGCCTTGACGCAGAGCAGGGCCAGTTCCTTGTCCTTGGCCTCCAAGAAGGTCTGGCCACAGAAACGGGGGAAGGTCGGGAAACAGAGGGAGGCCTCGAGGTGATTGACGTCCATGTCCTCGAGCCTCGGCTTCACCTGGTAGGCGCCCGGGCGCATGTCCTCGTAGGTGATGCCCTTCATGGTCACTTCGTCGCGGGGCACTCCGGCTGCAGCGTCGAGGCGCAGAAGAGGACGGCGCAGCTCCTCGTAGTACCACCAGTCGGTGGGTGATCCCTCGGAGCCCGGCGCCACCGTGAGCTTGCCGCCCACGAAGGTGATCTCCCCCATGGGAGCCTGCACCACCCGCGGTCCGACATCGTGGTACTTGGCCGGGAGCCGGTCGCGCCACACGTCGGCCGGCTCCACCACGTGGTCGTCGACGGAGACGATACGGGGGATCTCGCCCATGCCCGGAGTGTAGACCCAGGAATCTGACGGGGCGTCAGGTCGCAGGACGCCCACCGGACGACGCCTCGATGGCGTCGGGCCCTCAGCGTCGGACCACTCAGCGTCGGGCCCTCAGCGTCGGGCCTTCACCAGTCCGTGACACCGAGGAGTCGGGCCCGGTGCCAGCCGGCGTCCCCCCAAGCGGAGGCCAAGCTCCAGGCCCGCTTCATCCACAGGTGGAGGTCGTGCTCCCAGGTGTAGCCGATCGCCCCGTGCACCTGCAGGGCCGTCGAGGCGGCAAGTGACGCGGCATCGGAGGCGGCCGCCTTGGCCATCGACACGTGCCCGGGCGCCTCGGGGTCCGCCTCGTCGAGCGACCACGCCGCCCTGTAGACGAGGGGCCGGGCGAACTCCACTCGGAGAAGCGCCCCGGCCAGGTGGTGCTTCACGGCCTGGAACGACCCGATGGGCCGGGCGAACTGCACGCGTTGCCTGGCGTAGTCGGCGGCCGAGGTGATCATCCGGTCGGCGGCACCGACCAGCACCGCCGCCGCCGCCCAGGCACCTCGGTCGGCGGCCGCCCGACGCAGCGGGGTGCTCTTCTCCGGACCGCACAGGCGATTGGCCGACGACAACTGGGCTGCATCCACCTCGACCAGGCGGCGGGCCCCGTCGATGGTCCGACGCCGACCGGTGGACGGCTCGTCGGTCTCCACCGCGTAGAGGGCTCCGCCCCTGAAGACCAGGGCCAGATCGGAGCCGGCGAGCACCAGGCCCGACAGGCCGGGCACGGGGACACCGACGCTCGCCTCTCCGCGGGCCACGGCGGGCAGCCACCGATCTCGCACCTCCGCCCCGAAGCGACCAGGAAGCTGGCTCAGCAACGGAGCAGCCACTGCCGTGTTCTCGAGGAGTGGTTCGGGCAGTCCGCTGCGGCCGGCCTCTTCCAGGAGCAGGGCCAGGTCCACCAGCCCCAGCCCGAGCCCGCCGTGATCAGCAGGGACGGTCACCCCGAGCACGCCGAGCTCGCCCAGCATCTTCCATCGATCCGGTGACCAGCCGTGGCGCGACTCCCAGGCGGCGCGCAGGTCGGCCGGCGTGCAGTGCGCCTCGGCCCACGACCGCAGCTGGGAGCGGAACTCCAGCTGTTGCTCGTCGAAGGCGAAATGCATGGCGGTCGTCGCCGTCGTCAGGACCGAGGCAGGCCGAGGACGCGCTCGGCCACGACGTTGCGCTGGATCTCGTTGGTGCCGGCGTAGATGGGACCGGCCAGGGCGAACAGAAAACCGTCCAGCCACTCCCCCGGCCGGCCGTCCTCGCCCAACAGCTCGGCCTCGGGCCCGAGCAGCTCCAAAGCCGTGCGATGGATGGCCAGGTCCGTCTCGGACCAGAAGAGCTTGTTCATCGAGGATTCGGCGCCCACCTGGCCGCCGTCGAGGACCCGGGTGGCGGTCCAGTAGGTGTGCAGCCGGTAGGCCTCGGCGTCGATCATCGCTCGAGCCACGGCGTCGGCCAGCCGCTCGGCGCGCCTGGGGTGCCGGTCGTGACTCCGGCGCCACAGCTCGACCAGGCGGGCGGCCGCCTCGGTGTATCGGGCCGGGCTGCGCAACGACAGTCCGCGCTCCGAGCCGGTGGTGGCCATGGCCACCTCCCAGCCCCGGTGCACATGGCCGAGCACCTGGGCATCGGGGACCACCACGTCCTCGAAGAAGACTTCGGCGAAGCCCGTTTCCCCGTCGAGCTGGGCGATGGGCCGTACGGTGACACCAGGGGAATCCAAGGGGACGAGGAAGTAGGTGAGCCCGCGGTGGCGCTCGGCCTCGGGGTCGGTGCGGAACAACCCGAACAGCCAGTCGGCGAAAGCGCCGCGCGAACACCACGTCTTCTGCCCGCTCAACACCCAGTCGCCGCCCCGGCGCTCGGCCCGGCTGCGGATGGCGGCCAGGTCGCTGCCGGCGTCGGGCTCGGACCAACCCTGGCACCAGATCTCCTCACCGGAGGCCATGGGCAGCAGGTAACGATCTTTCTGCTCGTCGGTACCGAACTCGAAGAGGGTGGGTGCCAGAAGGAAGATCCCGTTTTGCCCCACCCGGGTCGGGGCCCGTACCCGGTAGTACTCCTCTTCGAACACCAGCCATTCGAACAGCCCCACCCCACGACCCCCGTAGGGTGCCGGCCACGACACCACCGACCAGCGAGCCTGGTGCATGGCCCCCTCCCAGGATCGGTGCGCCTCGAATCCCTCTCTGGTGTCGAGAGAGGGCAGGGGCGGCGGGTGCCCGGCCAGGGGCGACGGGGCGTGAGCCTCGAGCCAGGCGCGGGCCTCCTGGCGGAAGCGCTCCTGCTCGTCGTCGAAACGAAGGTCCATCGGTGCCAAGCGCGCAATCTGGCACAGGCTCAGGTGACCGGCAACAAATGCCAAAATGGGACATGCCCCAAGCCGTCATCGTCGACGCCGTGCGCACCCCGGTGGGTCGTCGTGGCGGGCGACTCTCGGGCTGGCACCCCGTCGACCTGGCGGCCGAGCCGTTGAGGGCCCTGGTCGAGCGCAACGGGATCGACCCTGCCGTGGTGGAGGACGTCGTGCTGGGCTGCACCATGACGGTGGGAGAACAGGCCATGAACATCGCCCGCAATGCGGCGCTGGCCGCCGGCTTCCCCGAGACGGTGCCGGGCACGACCGTCGACCGCCAGTGCGGCTCGGCTCA
>JASHZK010000189.1 GCA_030042575.1 Acidimicrobiales bacterium | reverse complement strand
GAACCTGAGCTCGCCCACCGCCCCCCCTCTGGCGTAGGTCCGGCCCCGGGGCAACCGGTTTGGGTCGAGGCTGGCCCGCTCCTCGAGTGCCTGTACCCAGGCCTGGCCCCACCAGGTGGCGCCGAAAGGTCTGCGGCCTGCGGCTCGCTGCGGCCCGGGCCCGGGCAGCCGCGGCCGCCGTTCGGGCCAGCTCTCACCGTCGTACGGGCGTCGCTTTCTCACGGCGCCCCCAGCTTTACCAGCTCGGCCAGCTGGTCGTCGGACAGCTCGGCGACCCACGCCTCGCCCTCGCCCACCACCGTCTCGGCCAGGTTTCGCTTCTTCTCGAGCAGTTCGGCGATGCGGTCCTCGAGAGTGCCCTCAGTGACGAGGCGGTGCACCTGTACGGGTCGATCCTGGCCGATGCGGTGAGCCCGGTCGGTGGCCTGATCCTCCACTGCCGGGTTCCACCAGCGGTCGTAGTGGACGACGTGGGTGGCGCGGGTCAGGTTGAGCCCGACGCCGCCAGCCTTGAGTGACAGCAGGAACACGGGGACTCGTCCGGCCTGGAAGGCGGCGACCATTTCCTCGCGCCGGCGCACCGGCACCGAGCCGTGGAGGAAGGCGGTGCCGATGCCCAGCTCGGCGAGCCGATCCTCGAGGAGGGCGCAGAGCTCGACATACTGGGAGAAGACCAGCACCGAATCCCCTTCGTCGAGGATGACTCCGAGGAGCTCCTCGAGAGCCGCTAGCTTTCCCGACCGCCCGGCGATCGGTCCGCTCTGGTGGAGGTACTGCGCCGGGTGGTTGCAGATCTGCTTCAGCACGGTCATCATGCGGAACACGAGGCCCTGGCGCTCGATGCCCGACTTCCTTTTGATCGTCTCCAGCGCCTCGCGCACTTCGGCCTCGTAGAGCGTCACCTGCTCCGGCGTGAGCGCCACGGGGAGATCGGTGACCGTCCGGGGCGGCAGGTCCGGGGCGATGGCTGGGTCGGTTTTCCTCCGCCGGAGGAGGAATGGTCGGACCGTGCGGGTGAGACGCTCGGTGGCCTCGGGGTCGTGACGTTTCTCGACCGGCAGGGCGATCGTCCGGCGGAACCGCTCGAGTGGACCGAGCAGGCCGGGCGTCGTCCAGTCGAGGATCGACCACAGCTCGCTGAGTCGGTTCTCCACCGGTGTTCCGGTGAGCGCCACCCGGTGCCGTCCGCCGATGGAGCGCAACGCCCGAGCTGTGTCCGACAGCGGGTTCTTGGCGTGCTGGGCCTCGTCAGCGACCACCAGCGAGAAGCTGGCCTCGGCCAGCAGGTCACGGTCGCGACGCGCCACTCCGTAGGTGGTGATCACCACCTCCCCGGCGCCCAGGTCCTCCAGGGTTCGTTCGGGCCCGTGGAAACGCCGTACCGGCACTCCCGGCGCGAAGCGGGCCAGCTCGTGGGCCCAATTGCCCAACAGGGAGGTGGGGCAGACGATGAGCGCCGCGGCACCGGCCGATGCGGCGCCCTTGCTGCTGACAACGTGCGTCTTAGTTTTGCGGCGGCGCGTCCCCTCTTTGGCTTGCCCGTCGAGGCCGGCGGCGGCGAGGCGATGTAGGTGCAAGCCGATCACCTGGATCGTCTTTCCCAGCCCCATGTCGTCTGCCAGGCAGGCTCCCAGTCCGAGTTCGCACATCTGGTACAACCAGGCCACCCCGCGCTCCTGGTAGGGGCGCAGCTGGCCGGCCAAGCCGGGCGGTGGCCCGAGCGACTCTGTACCGAGGTCGCCCACTGCCTTCAGTTGTTGTGCGAACGCGGCGATCGCCCCTTCGGCGATCACCTTTGTCCTTTCGGTCTCAACGGTGATCTCGCCGGCCATCACGGCAGCCAGTGCCTCCATGGCCGTCATGGCCCGGTCCCGCCTTCGTCGAGCACGCTCGAGCAGCTCCGGATCGAGGCGGACCCAGCGGCCGCGCAGGCGCACGATCGACCGCTTGGCCTCGGCCAGCTGCTCGACCTCGTCGGCGTCGAGTAACTCTCCGCCGAGGGTCAGGCGCCAGTCGAACTTCACCATGTCATGGATGGAGAACGTCCCGTCACCTTCGACCTCCGGGGGTGACTGGACGGTTGCCTGCAGGGCGAGCCCCTCGAAGAGGAGCGAGGACGGCCACAGGACTTCTATCCCCGCCGAGCGCAGGGCTTCGCCGCCTTGACCCAGCAGGTCCTCGACCTCCTCGTCGGTCAAGGCAAGGGCAGAAGGGATCCGTTCGGTCAGCAGCGCTCCGAGCGGTTCCCACGCTCGCGATCCACGGCGCAGCGCGAGCAGCAAGTTCGTCTCTGCATCGGGATCGAGTCGCGCCAGGACGGCGGGCGGCATTGAGAACAACTCGGCAGCGTCGACCACCAGACTGGGGTCCTGCAGCGAGGTCATCTGGACGACGGCGATCGGGCCTGTGTCCTCTTCCTCAATCTCGATCTCCGCTCCGTCATCCATGTGGGTGGTCGCCGTTTCGTTGTCGGAGCGGTCGACGCCTTCGTCGAGTACCACGCGCAATCCGACCTTGGCGCCTCCTTCGGGAAGACGTCCGGAGTCAGCCAGCCATCCGGCGAGGAACTGCACCTCGCGTGCTTCTGTCGTGGTGAACAGATCGCTGCCAGCCACGGCCGGTGCTGCTCCAGTGCGCACCAGCGAGTCCGCCATGGCGTCCCAAACGGCGTGCACGGCGTACGTCGGTGACATCATCCTGATCGGCGAGCTGTCCCCGGATGGTACGCAGTGGGCGGAGGGAGGCAGGCTGGCAGCGAGTGCTTTGAGCAGGAGCGTGTCGCCGGGATCGAAGGGCCCGGCCCGCCAGGCGTCCCATCCCTCTGGGGTGACCGACGGGTACAGTCGTCCCCGGGCCAGGATCCCGAGTCCTGCCACTACCGCGTCGCTCCAGGCCGCCACGCTCGGTCGGACCGACCAGGCCGGATGGAGCTGGGCCAACCATTCCAGCGCCTTCGGCACCGGGACGTCGTGGGCGGGTACGTCTCTGCGCCGCACCGAGTTGCCGGCGGCGAGGACTAATTCCACGGATCCGCCGAAGGGTGCCTGGCCGGGGAAAAGCGGGAGAGACAGCATCTCCCGGTCGCCGAAGGCTGCCGTCGACGGTCCGCGCTGGCGGGCGACCGGTGGGTCCGGTGTCCCAGGTGTCAGGTAGGCGACGAACGTCCCGTAGCGGGGCGGGTCGCCCGGCAGGAAGACGAGGTCGATCGGTGGCGCGTAGAACGGATCGCCGTCCTCGTCTTCGCCGTTGCTCTCGTAGCCGGAACCCGCCCAGGCGACGAAGTCGGCTTCGACGGTCTTCACGGCGGCCTTAGCCTACTCACCCTCGGCGAGACGGGATGGACGCGCACCGACGAGAGCCTTTGAGTTGTCCGGGCTACCATTGTCGGCTCCCGCACCCAGCAAGACGCGCCCGATGACGCTGTTCATCTATATCTTCGAGCTGATGATCACCCCGACACTCTCACGAAAATTTTAGCAACGAAATCATCCCGGGTCCGATCATGGGCGTCCAGGTCCCGCTAAAGCTGTGGCGAGGACGCGCGCTTGCCTACCGCATCGGTACCAGCTGCGTAGAGGAATCTCACAAGACATTGTTGAGGCGCTCGTGGAACCGCGTTCGAGCAGGAGTCGCTAGGCCGTTCCTCGTCCTCGTTGGAATTACGAATACTTCGAGTCGCCGGTGGGGTGTGGAGGGACTTGCTTCGAGCTCGCGCCTTTCTACGGGGGCGAGGCGGAGATCGAAGTTACGGTGGCGTTGATCGAGACGAGCCGCTCCCCAAGGGCTTCGGTGTCGGCCGACAAGGACGATCTCTCGAATCCCTCAGGGGATGAGGGCGAGCTTGCCGTAGGGATGGTGCCCCATCAGGGCGGCCATCGCCTCGGGCGCCAGGTCGAGGGGATACGTCGCGCCAATCGGCACCTCGAGCTTCCCCTCAGCGGCGAGCCGGATCAGGCGGTGGCGTTGGGCGTTCCGAAATTCGTTACTGGCGGGGATCGAAGCCATGATCCAGAGAATGCCGTCGGACTCAGCCCGTTCTGGTGCGGCGATCGTGACGATCCGCTTGCGATCAGCGACCAGAGCTTCGGAAACGTCGATCGCTTCGGTCGTCCCCACGGCGTCCAAGGCTGCCACGATTCCGTCTGACGCCAGGTCCCGGATTCGGTCCTCCAACCCTGGCCCGTATTGCACGGGGACCCCTCCGTAGCGACTGACCTTGTCGAAATCCCTGGCGTCGGCCGTGCCAATCACGCTGACCCCCAGGAGCCGTGCTTGCTGGAGGACGCTGACCCCCACCGCTCCCGCCGCTCCGTGAAGGAGCACGGTCGTGTATGCCGGCCACGTGCAGCATCTCGGCCGCGGTGGTCCCCGCCAGCAGGAGATTGGCAGCGGCCGGGAACTCGAGGTTCTCCGGCTTGGCGAACACGTCCTCCGCTGGCGCCGTAAGGGCCGACGAATATCCACCCTTGATTCTGAATGCGATGACGGGGTCACCAACCGATTCAACCCCGTTCGCCAGCTGCGTGTCAGGCCCAATTGCTGTTAGGACTCCGGACACCTCGTCCCCGACGGGGAGTGGGAGGACACTTGGATCTCCCCCGAGGCGGAAGTGCTTGTAGTCGACCGGGTTCATCCCCGCAGCCCGCACCTCGACGCTGACTTCGCCGGCGCTTGGCGGGCCAAGGTTCACCGTACGCAGCTCGAGCACCTCGGGACCTCCGAATCGGGTTGCTAGCCATTGCCTTGTCACGAATTCATTCCGATCGGGTGCCGTCTGTTGAGTTTCTCCGCTCTGAGCGTCGTTTCATGGTCGTTCCTCGAAGCGTGCGTAGGGTCGTGGTTCAGGAGATCCGGTCTCCATTCGATGGGGGAATGCCGAGGGCTCCCATCAGCTCTTGAATGTCTCGGGCGGTTTCCCCGGCCTCCCCCAGGTTCTGTAGGAGGCGGTGACTGATTGTCCGCAACTGGAGGAGTTGGTCTGCATCGAGCGCGTCGAAGAGGTGCCTTCGCACACTTTCGACGTGCACCGGGGCCGCCGCTTCGAGCGCCCGGAATCCCTCGTCGGTCAGGACTGCATAGGCGCCTCGACGATCGGAGACGCAGGCCTCACGTCGAATCCAACCGAGAGCCTCGAGCCTGGAGAGCGAGTGTGACAGGCGGCTCCGTGAGCTCTGGGACTGATCTGCAAGGTCGCTCAGACGCAGGCGGCGATCCGGTGCCTCAGACAGCCTCACCAGCGTCTCGTAGTAGGCGCTCGGTACTTCAGTGCCTTGATCCATGTCTCGCTCCAGCCGAGCCCAGAGCTGTTTCGTTGCCAGCATGAACAGCCGCCAGGTCCGTTGCTCGTCCTCGTCGAGCCAGCGTGTGGTTGCCATAATGCCAGCGTACCAGCGATTTTCTGCCAAGTGGTTGACTTTTCAATCACCTCAGGTAATATGTGCCTCAACAGTTGAAAGATCAATCACTAGGAGCTCACAATGGCAATGACCCAGACTTCTCCGCCTCAGTCGATTCCGGGCTATGTCGCAGGTACGTGGGACATCGACGCCATCCACTCCGAAGTGTCCTTTGTCGTCCGCCACATGGTGGTGAGCAAGGTTCGGGGTCGGTTCAACGCCTTCCGGGGCACGATCATCACAGCCGAGAACCCCGTCGACTCATCGGTCCAAGCAACAATCGAGGCAGCCTCGGTCGACACGAATCAGGAGCAGCGCGATGCCCATGTCCGATCGGCGGATTTTCTCGACGCGGAGAACCACCCCACGCTGAGCTTTCGCTCCACTGCTCTGCGTCCGCAGGGCGACGGCTACGACCTGGACGGCGAGCTCACCATTCGCGGCGTGACCAAGCCCGTGACCCTGGACCTCGAGTTCAACGGCATCGGGCCTGATTTGCAAGGGGGAACCCGTGTCGGGTTCAGCGCCAAGACTGAGATCAACCGCCAGGACTTCGGAGTGAGTTACAACGGCCCTATCCCCGGGGCTGACAACGCCATGGTCTTGAGCGACAAGATCGGGCTCAACCTGGAGATCGAGGCTGTTCTTCGTTCGGCGGCGTAGTTCACCGAGATCTCGCGTGACGGTGGTACCGCCATCGCAGGGAGGAGTTGAGTCGTGAAGGTGGCAGTCACTGGTGCGACGGGATTTGTCGGGTCACACGTGCTTAGCGAACTGGTGGGCCATGACCACGAAGTGATCGCCCTCGTCCCCGGGGACTCTCAGGCGATCAATGTGGCAGGGCAGGGGGCGAAGGCCGCCGTAGTCTACCTCTACGACCGGGCGATGGTCGTGAACCTGCTACGCCAGGTAGACGGATCGGTGCACACCGCCAGTCCGGGTGACGCTACGAGCGCGGACCTCGATGCAGCCATGGCGGACGCTGTGATCGAAGCCTTCTCCGGCACCGGTAAAGCGCACGTCCACATCAGCGGACTCTGGGTCTACGGCAACAACCTTTCGATCACCGAGGACTCGCCCCTCGACCCGCCGCCGATGGTGGCATGGAAGAGACCAATCGAAGAGCGACTGCTCAATACAGTGGGCCTCCGGGCGGTCATCCCGGTATCGAGCACCGCCTACGGGGACGGTGCCGGGGGCATCCCGGGTCTGCTGCTCGGTTCCCCGAGAGACGATGGAGGGAACCTGGTCATGCTCGGGGACGGTCGTCAGCACTGGTCGACCGTGCACGTGGCCGACCTGGCGGATTTCTTTCGTCGAGCCCTGGAGCAGGAGACTGCCCACGGCTACTACGTGATCGGCAACGGCCTCAGTTCGACGGTGGCTGACCTCACCGAGGCTGCCGCTGAGGCGGTCGGCGCTTCCGGGGCGGTACCGGGGTCCGAGGAGGAGGCGCGGGGCCGCCTGGGCGGTTACTTCGCCGAAGTGCTCCTGCTCGATCAAGGAACGTCGGCAACCAGAGCCCGTTCGGAGCTCGGATGGCGACCCGCTCGCCCATCACTCGTGGAGGAATTCCGCTACGGGAGCTACCGAAGGTGAGTCCGGGCCGCCCGCGCCACGACCACTAGTCGGAGAGTCGAGGGCCGGACCCTGCGCTTCTCGCCCAGTCGAGGAACATTCGGTCCGTTCTGCGACAGGGCAACGCGGTAGGCGTACCACCTCTGTCCGTTCCTTCTCGTCCTCATTCAGTGGAACGTAAGCAGTTGTTGGTGAGCCAGCCGTTCCGGATGGACGGGCGGGTCAGGCGTCCCGGGGTCCCTGTGCCGACCACAATCCTCAAAAATGAGGACGGGTCCGGGATGTCGCGTTCTTCAAGTCTCAGGCCTACAAGTTCGGTTCCCGCGATCTCGCGTGACTCGCGTGCCCTTTGGTCGGCGTTGACCGAAAAGGACTCCGGGCGTATCCTCGCAGTTGCTCGCTCTCAGAGCCTGTGCTCTCGATCTGGTTTGAGGGCACCCAAGGGGACAATCATGACGGCCCGTGCAACTCGGTTGCTCAGTGCGCATCAGCGGTCACTGCGGGTAGCGGTCGGCCTCAGCTGCTTGGCGGTCTTCGTCCTGGCCGCTTCCAACGTGCCGCTCGGACGGGCCTACGGCGAAAAGCCACAGCCGCTGTCGCTCGGCGTGACATGGATGAACGGCTACGACGTCCCCTGCCCGCCCGACCCGTGTACACCGACGAAATACGACAAGGTCGGTGTCATCAAGGTGGGGTCGAAGACGGCGAAGAACGTGCTGGTGCTCGAGCCGGGTACCTCGGCGGCGGCGGCGTACTTCGTCCCTCTTGCCAAGTGGATCGTCGCCAAGGAGCCGGGTTGGCAGGTATGGGCGGTCCAACGCCGCGAGACGTTGCTCGAAGACCAGTCCGAGCTGAACCTCTACAAAGAAAACAAGGTCAGTGCCACGCAGCTCTTCGACTATTACCTTGGCTACCTCACGAACAAGAAAGTCACCAATCACTATAAGCCCGTCGTAAACTCCACGGTCGAGTTCGCCAAGAACTGGGGTATGAGCGTGGCGGTGCACGACCTGCGCAAAGTCATCCTGGCCGCGGAAAAGCTCGGTGGCGACGTCGTGCTCGGCGGGCACTCCCTGGGCGGGTCGATCGTTACGGCCTACGCAACCTGGGACTTCAGTGGAACCCCTGGAGCTGATGGTCTGTCGGGTCTGGTGTACATCGACGGCGGCAGCGGCTCGCCGGTGAGCGCCTCCACAGCCACGACTGAACTAGACGATCTCGATGCCTCCAAGGCTTCGCCATGGCTGGCATTCGGGGGGATCGCGGCCCCGGATGCGGGGCTGTTCGTCGCCACGGGTGCGGCCACCGCCTTGTACGATCCGAATGCCGCGTCGTTGGGCCAGGAGTTCCTGTACCTGCCCAAGGATCTCAAGCCCTCGGTGAGGGTGACCAACGTCGCCCAGTTCGGGTACGCCCTCAACGTGGCGACGTCGCCGGCCGCGTTGGCCGCCGCCCAGGCTCATCTCGGTAAGGGCATCGACACCAAAGGAAAGCCTCCATACGGATGGAATGGGACCGGCGCACTCACCCCGATCAGCCGCTTTGCGAAGATGTTCGTCGGTGACGGTGTTAGCGACGCCAACGGCAGCGAGTGGTACTTCCCACAGCGATTGACCGATGACACCGGTGCGGTCGGGAACGGGATCGCCAATTCGGCACAGAGTGTCCTGAACGTCGACGCCACGATGGGTGACGATCTGCCGACAAGCCTCAAGATCTATGCCTTCTGCACCAGTCTCGGTGGTCCGAGCGTTCTTGAAGCCGCCCAGGACTTGGCCACGCAGTCGGGCATCCCCTCCGGGAACCTCACTCTCATAAATGCTTCGGGAACCTCGTCGAGCGATCCGGGAGTTGTGAACGAACCAGTGACATACGCTCACAACGATCCAGCGGGTGCCTATCCCAACAACTATTTCTTCAACTACCTGGAGCCGTTCCTGGCTGGAATCGCCTCTTAGCAGGTGTCCCGCAACTCATAGGCCAGCCGTCTCGTTGGACGAGCTTTCCCAACGAAGGGTGGTAGGGAGTTGCGAAAATCGCGAGCGAGCTGTGTGTCTGTCATCGATTGGTGCTCGCCATTGCTTCTCGCCCTCGGCGGGCAGGCCGGCGATCAGGGCCGTCGACTTCGTGTCAAAGGTCCCAGGTGGGACGCCGGCCACATCCGCTAACGCCGCTCTCGGCCGCCGACGAGGTGGTTGCCCCGTCCGAGTACGGCCCGCGGCCGAGCGGCTCGCCACGGCCCAGCCCTCCCGTGAATCCGCTCCCTATTCGACTCTGGTTAATAGAACCGAGTGAGGAACTAGAAAATATATGGAAAGTTCACTTTCCCGTCACGAACCGTTCACCTCGCGCTCTTAGGTTGCCTGCCCGGGAGTCGCCGGAGGAAATCGTCGGGCCGCGCACGGTTCTCGCCGGTGACGAGAAGGGGGTGCCTGATGGTTCACGGTAAACGGATGCAACGAGCGCTCCTGCGGGCAGCTGCAGGAGTGGTGGGCACGGGGGCCCTGGGGATCGCTCTGGCCGTTCCGGCAAGCGCGTCACCCGTGGCGTCCGACAACAATCTGGTCATCATGAGTGGTTCCCAAACCACCTATCCGATGATGATGGCGCTGTCCACCTTGTACGACGAGTCCCCCGGGTGCAACCTGACCGCACCGAGCAGCGGCTCTCAGGTGTTGGACTTCCAATGCGCCGGCAACGACACCGGTGGTCAGAACGGCCTGGGCGACAACGACCCGACCACCCTGGACGGGGCGTGGACGACGATCAGCGCCGCCACCGACGTCTCCACCTCGGCCACCGACGTCCCGGTGTCCTCGGTCAGCGGGTTCACCACTGACGGCTGGGGAACCTCGAGCGTGGGGTCGACGGCGTCAGGCGGCGGCACCCTGGACACCTGGACCTTCACCGACCAGGACGGTGCCCTGGGCTCCTACCAGGGGAGCGACACGCCCTCGGAGGTCTCCCAGATCACCTGCACCGGCGCCTCCAGCTCCAGCGAGGAGTTCACCGGCTGCAAGGTGGCGAGCGGGAAGCTCGATCTGGCCTCGGGCCAGGAGATCAGTACCCAGTACCTCGGCGGCGACAACCAGAACCCCTACAACGACGTGGTGGTCCAGGAGCCGGCGCTGGGGTCCTCCAACGGCATCAAGCAGCTCGAGAACACTGGCAGCGACGATGCTCTTGTCGACGCCGCCAGATCCTCGAGGGGACCCAACAACGGCCAAGCCCTCCCGACCGGCGACCCGGTGACCACCGCCGCTACCGACGACCCGGGGCTCAACTTCGTGGCCTACGCCCAGGACGCCGTGCCCTGGTTGCACTGGACCGAGGTGAAGGACGCCGACACGCCGTCGTTCCACATCAGCTCTCTGTCGATCCCGGTGCTGTCGACGATCTACGGCGCCAGCTGTTACGTGGCCAGCGGCAATACCTGCTCGGCCAACGCCGGCATCACCAATTGGGGGCAGATTTGCTCGTCGGTCAGTTCCTCGGCACCATCGTCCTCCAAGGGGCAGTACAACCTTTGCTACGACTACAGCGGCGCCCCCAGCGGCTATGTGACGGCGGTCAACAACGCCGGCGGTGGCTCCGGCCACTGTGTGCTGCCGTCGACCGACACGGTCCCCTACACCTTCGCCGAATTCCAGAAGGCCTGCCCCATCGACGTCTACCAGGCCCAGAGCGGGGCGGGTACCGAGAGTACGTGGGCGACGGTCCTCGACATCTCGGCCAGCCCCGAGGGACTGACCTACCGGGGAGCCACCTACACCGACTCGCACACCATCTTCGAGAACGAGATCACGAGCATCCTCAAGGACAAAGACGAGGCTGACGCCCTGTTCTACTTCTCCTACGGCAACTTCCACACCGAGTGCCAGGGTGCCCTGGCGGAGTGCGGCTCGGCCCACACCGGCAAGGATTCGAAGATGGTCCTGGGGGCCGAGGTCGTCACCGAGAACGGGCGACCCGTCAAGCCTGACACCACCACCATCGAGAACGGCACCTACCCCACCGACCGGTACCTGTACAACGTGTACTCGGATGGCAGGGGCAGCTTCCCGGCCTCTCCCCAGGCTGCGCTGAACTTCATCGGTGAGGACGGCTTCATCTGCCAGGAGAGCTCCGACGTCGATTCTAACTCCACCACGGGCGCCACCTACGGTTCGGAGATCCAGTCGATCATCAAGAGCAACGGATTCTTACCGTTGCCGGACGAAAGCGACATGTACCCGACCCAGGGATCACTGACGGCGACGCCCGAGGTTCTCACCGACCCCGAGTACCGGTTCGTGGACCCCCAGTACGCCGACGGGACCAGCGCCACCGGTCACTGCCTGGTGTTCACCACCGACGGCGACGGCGGCTGAGAGGCGACACCGGGCAGCGTCGTCCCGCCATGACGAAGCACAGGGGCCGGACCGCCATGCGGTCCGGCCCCTGTGAGGTCCGAGTCGGACGGAGGCCTCCGGTTCGAGCGGCGCGCCCGTCACTGGGCGGGGCCCGACCCCAGCGTGGCGGTGGCGGTGTGGGCCTCTCCGGAGGTGTCGGTCCACCCGACCTGGACACTGTCGCCCGGCTGGTACTGCTGGATCAGAGCGGTCAGATCCGAGGCTGAGGTCACGCTGTGGCCGCCGAGGGACGTGATCACGTCGCCCTGGGTCAAGCCGATCTCCGAGGCAGGGCCACCACTGACCACTGCGCTCACGAGAGCCCCGTCCGAATTGGAGGTCCCGTTCTGGGCGCCGAACGGACTGTAGTACCCGCCCGGGTACGCCGAAGCCGATGAGTTCGATGTGGACACCAGGACGCCGAGGTAGGCAGTGGGTCCGACGTGAACCGTCGAGGAGCCGTCGCCTGCTTCGATCTGGGAAGCCACCGACAGGGCTTTGTCGATCGGGATGGCGTAGCCCTGGTCTGCCTGGGAGCTCAGTGAGTATCCCTCGGAGGCGGCGGTGTCCATGCCGATGACCTGACCAGAGCTGTTGACCAGTGAGCCGCCCGAGTCACCGGGCTGGATGTCGGCATCCGTTTCGATCAGTCCACTCAGGCTCTCGCTGCCACCGGAGACCTCGTCGCTGGCCGTGATGGCCTGATTCAAGGCGGTAATGGATCCGCCGGTTGCCGTTGGCGTTCCGCCCGTTCCGCCTGCGTTGCCGATGGCCACCACGGCGTCTCCCACCGCCACGTTGGAAGGGTTGCCTATGTGGGCCGCCTGCAGACCCGAGGCGTCCGTCAACTGGATCACGGCGACATCGTCGCTGGAGTCGTAGCCGACCACGGTTGCCCCGTACGTTTTCCCGTTGCCGATGTCCGTCACGCTGATCGAGGTGGCGCCCTCGACCACGTGGTTGTTGGTCAGGACTTCACCGTCGGAATTGAGCACGATGCCCGTTCCGGCCCCGGACACGTCTCCGTCGAAGATGACGTTGATGTCCACCAGTGCGGGATCCACCTCGGCGGCAATCGAGCTGACGTCAGATGATCCACCGCCGTTGGTGGAGGTACCTGGAGTGGAATCGCCGCCGAGTGAGCCACTGCCACCCGAACCAGAGAACGGGTTGTCTGCTCCCGAGCCGGAGAACGGATTGTTGTAGTCGGAGCCCGAGAAAGGGTTGCCGTCGCCGGACCCACCGGACGACGAACCCGGCGCCACTCCGGACGCCAGATCTGAAGGCGTCGACGGCCCGAGCACATAGCCGATCCCGATCCCCGCCCCCACGGCCCCCACCAGCGCTGCGGCAAGGGCGACCAGTCGCAGATGCGAGCGGCTTCGTGACGGTCGGGCAGACGCCGGCGGACCCCATGGGGGGGTGCCCCACCACGGTCCGCCCGGCGGCGGTGGCCAGTAGGCCGGACCTCCGCTAGGACCGCCTCCTGAGTGCTGCTCCCCCCGGGGGTACGGGGGCCCCGCCTCCTCCTCGCCCGCAGGGAGATCAGCTCCCGATGGCGACGGGCTGTTGGATCCGAACACTTCAGTCATCGCACCAGTTCCCTAGACGTACCTTCCTTTCTCCACGTTGGATTGCGTTTCTGTGAGGACCTTGTGCTCCCGGTAAGCGCAGGCTGAAGGTCGATGTGCGGCAGGGCGATGGTGAGCTTCAGCTTTCAGCTTTTCACGTTCCCTTTGATGCGCCGCCATTCGCTCCGGCCCCGGGATTTCCCTGTTCGCGACGTCGACGGTCGCAGACGGATGGGCTCGAGGAGTCGTCAGAGATCAGTCGCGCCGGTCTCCTTCGCTGGCCGCGCCGGCCGCCGTGTACAGGCCATGTCCGGTGTTTTGTCTTCGTGGCCGGGGCGTCGCATGTTGGCGCCAGGTCCCGAACCGGCGAGGAAGTCCCCTAGGGCAAAGGTAGTGACACGGGCCCCGGGCCTGGCCCGCTGACCGTGGTCGAAGTGAGCCCTGGTCGTCGACGGTGGGTTCCACCCGGACCCGAGCCTTCATGGGCCACGGCCACGGCCACGGCGTAGAAAGGTAGCGTCGTGTCGGTGAGTGAGCGGTGACTCTGTACGGCGTGTCGGCGCGACGTCGCCGCCGGCGACGTCGCCGGCGGTTGATGCGCACGATCGGCGTGGCCGTCTCCGTCGTCGTCGTGGCGGCGGTCGCAGTGCTCGTCTCACGCGGGGGCACGTCACCGGCGTCGAAGTCCCGGCGCCAGTCGTCGTCCCTGCCGAGCACCCCGGCGTCATCGTCGCCGCCTGCACCGGTCGACGTCTTCGCCCAGCCGACGGTGGCGTCTTACCTCACCCAGCAGGACGACGACGTGACCGCCGCCGTCTACGACCTCGTCGACGGGAAGCTGTCGCTGTACCGGCCCGGCGTGGCCCTCGAGATGGCGAGCATCCAGAAGGTCAACATCCTGGAGACCCTGCTCTACCAAGCGCAGCAGCAGAACGCCGCGCTCTCGGCCGAACAGGTCGAGGTCGCTACCGGAATGATCGAGGAGAGCGACAACGATGATGCCACCGACCTGTGGGACACCGACGGTGGTGCGAGCGGCGTGGGGGCCTATGACGACGTGGTGGGCCTTACGGGAACGACGCTGAACACCCAGGGCTACTGGGGATTGTCGACGACCACCGCTGCGGACCAGATCCGACTGCTCGAGGAGCTCGTCTCCCCGAGCTCGCTGCTCAGCCCCGCCTCTCGATCCTTCATCCTCAACCTGATGATGAACATCGATCCCGACCAGGACTGGGGGGTCTCAGCCGGCGTCCCGGCCGGCGTCGCTGTCGCCTTGAAGAACGGCTGGGATCCGACCAACGGCATCTGGGAGATCAATAGCATCGGCTATGTCGACGGCCAGGGTCGCGACTACCTCATCGCCGTGCTCACCGGCGGCAATCCCAGCATGGCCAGCGGGATCGACACCATCCAGGGCCTGTCCCAGCTGGTCTGGCAGCAGCTGGGACAGGCCAGCCTGTGGCCGGGCCAGAAATTGTTTACGTCGGCTGTCACTTCGGGCGCTGCTTCTCCCGTGCACTGACTTCGCCGTGTCACGAGAATTGTGGCGGAGGCGGTCGGAGCCTCCCGGCTGCCTCGGTGCTGTGGGCGGGCACCTCGCAGCTCACGCCGGGTAGCGCCCGCTCCCGCCACCCGCCTGGCGGTGCCACCCAACTAAGGTTTCGATCGACGAACCGCCTCGTGCGGGTGGACAGGCGTGAGGCCCTCAAGGTTTGAGTATGCGTAAGTACTTCACCTGGCGCTGCATCGGCCTTCACGTGCTGGCACTGATCCTGGTCCCGGCTTTCCTCCTGGCTGGATGGTGGCAGTACGAGGTGGCGAAGGGCGGTAATGACCTGAGCTGGGTGTACACGGTCGAGTGGCCTCTCTTCGCCGTCTACGCCCTCTACATGTGGTGGAAGCTCATCCACGACCAGAGCGTGCCGTTCGACCGGCTGTGGGCTCGCAAGCAACGAGCCGCCGCCGAGGCCTCCGGAACGCCGATTCACCAGATTCCCGGGTGGGCCACTGACAAGGAGTTGTCGCGCGCCGTTCAAGCCGCCAGCCTCGGTGGACATGCCGCCCTTGCCCGCACCCGGACCGATGCCCTCGAGGGGCGCCATCAGAGGGAGGACCGAGCCGAAACCGAGAGTCTCGAGTCCGTAGGAGCGGCCACCGATAGGGGAGTGGGGGTATCCCCCGACCACGACACGGCGGTGATCGAAGCCCGCGTGCTCGGCGTCAAGGTCGAGAGAAACGAGGAGCTCGACGCTTACAACCGCTATCTCTTCGAGTTGAATTTGAACAACCCGCCCAAGCAATGGGCGCTACCGAGACGTCGCTCTCGTATGAGGAGGCCACCCGCGCCGGGCCAGCCCGGATCTCCGCAGTCCACGGTGACGGAAGAGGGAACGCGACCCGAACTTTCCTCGGGCGGCGCCCCTGAAGAGCGCACCTAGCCGCGCCGCGACGCCTGGGCCGGTCCTCAGCCCGTCGGGGACGGGGGCAGGGTCAGTTGGGCGTGGCACAGGCGCCGGCACAGCAGGCTGATCACCGCCTGCATCACGTCGGGCTCGCTCAGGAAGGGGCGGAAATTCCAGCTTCTGTCCTTCAGCTCTCACGGCGCCGACCTGCATTGACCTGACCACCGGAAGGGCGCAAGATGGTGGAGTACGTAGGGAGCAATGCCGTGCCTGGGCTATCTGTGGCCGTTGGTGGATGCGGCGGGGGAGCGAAAGAGGCGCAGCCGTGATGGGCGGTGCCCGTGGTCGGCGGCGACTGTCGGTGCTCCTCTGTGGGGGGCTCCTCGTGGTTGGCGTTGTTCTGTTCGGCTTCAGCGCCTTGGTCGAAGCTGCCGGGACGATGAGCGCCTCTCCCGACACCGGCCTGTCCAACGGCCAGAGCGTCACCGTGACGGGATCGGGCTTCGCCCACTCGTCGACAGGGGACATCCTGGAGTGTAACGACGCCTCCAACGAGCCCACGGTCGCCCTGGGCTCGCCCGTG
>JASHZK010000188.1 GCA_030042575.1 Acidimicrobiales bacterium | reverse complement strand
CTCCATCACCTACCTGACGTTGCTGTTCGTCGCCATGGCCGGCGACGTGCTCGTGCGTTTCCATTGAACCCATCGAGCCCTACCAGGAGACGTCTCGTCTCCCTGGCGGTGGGTGTGGTCCTGGCCCTCGGGCTGTTGGCCGCCTTGACCCTGGTGGGTGGGTCGTCGGGGGAGCGGGCCGCCCCGCCCTTCTCGCTGACCGCCTTGGGCGGGGGGGGGCCGGTGAAGGTGCCGGTGGTCGAGCACGGCACCACCATGCCCGTGGTCATCGTGTTCTTCGCCTCGTGGTGCGTGCCGTGCCAGAAGGAGCTGCCGTCGGTGGCCCGCACCGCGGTTTCGCTCACCGCCGCCGGCACCCGCGTGGCCTTCGTCGGGATCGACGGCAACGACACGGTCTCCGACGGCTTGGCCTTCGCCCGCCACAGCGGGGTGCGCTTCCCGGTGGGCGAGGATCCCGACAGCGCCGTGGCCAACCGCTACGGGCTGCCCGGCTATCCCGACACCGTGTTCGTGGACGCCGCCGGCGACGTGGTCCACGTGGTGAACGGACCGGTGAGCACGTCGGGGCTGCGCCACTGGGCCCTGCGCATCGCCCTGCCGGGCTGAGGGCCCGTCAGCCGGCGGTGACGGCGAAGCGGGGGGAGACCCCCACGAGGCGCTCGGGGTAGGGAAGGGCCCGGCGCTCGGCCCGCTCGAGCTCCCGCAGCCGGAGGACCTGCGCTCTGTGCCAGCCGGCCTCGTCGACCGCCTGGCGCAGATGGGCCGGGCGCGTCCCTGATCCGAAAGGCAGCGACCTGCGCAGCTCCTCGGAGTACTCGCCGTGGTGGTCGGGCGGGATCTTGCGCAGGACTCGGAGCCGGTGTCGCACCGAGGCCCGCAGCCGCTCGAGGGCGGGGGCGTCGGCCCCCCACACGCCCTCGATCAGCACCAGGCGGTCCGCGGCCTGGTGCCAGGCTCGCAGGGTGGTGACAGGGTCGGGCAGGGTCCAGACCAGGTGGCGTGCCATCACGGCGTCGAAGGGGCCGGGCGGCGTCTCGTGGGCCGACCCCAGCACCGTCTCGACGACGAGGCCTTGAGCGGCCGCTGCCTCGGTCAAGCACTCGAGCATGGCCGGTGAGAGGTCCAGGGCGGTCACCTGGTGTCCGTCCCGGGCGGCGAGAAGGCTCAGGAACCCGGTCCCCGATCCGCAGTCGAGGATGCGGGCCGGCGGAGGCGGCAGCAGCTGGGACAGAACCGTGGCCCAGGCCCGTTGGACGGCCGGGTGGCGGGGCCGGTGACCCGGGGAACGGTCGTAGGTGGCGGCGTCGGCGTCCCAGAACTGCCGGATGAGTGCCAGCTCGCTCTCACCGTGGCCCTCCGGGTGGTGCACGTCGCTGATTTTCCACCAATATGCCGGCCGTGAAGATCACCGGTTCCACCGTCCTCGTCACCGGCGCCTCTTCCGGCATCGGCGCCGCCCTGGCTCGTCGTCTGGCCGACGCCGGGGCCACCGTGGGCATCGTGGCCCGACGGGCCGACCGGCTGGCCGAGGTGCTGGCCGACTGCCGGGCCAAGGCGCCGCGGTCACGGATGTGGGTGGCCGACCTGGCCGACGTCGCCGGGGCCGAGGAGCTGGCCGTGGAGGCCTGGGAGGCCTTCGGCCATCTCGACTGCCTCGTCAACAATGCCGGCGTGCCCATGCGCCGGCATGCCACCAAGCTCGATCGCCACACCGTCGACTGGGTCATGGGGGTGAATTTCCTCGCTCCGGTGGCCATGACCCTGGCTCTTCTCCCCCGCATGATGGAGCGGGGATCGGGGATGATCGTGAACGTGGCCAGCCTGGCCGGCAGGCTGGGCAACGCCAACGAAGCCGCCTACTCTGCCTCCAAGTTCGCCCTGTGCGGATGGAGCGAGGCCATAGCCGTCGACCTGTGGGACACGCCCCTCGAGGTCAGGTTGGTCAATCCCGGTCCCATCGACACCGAGATCTGGGACCTGCCCGACAACGACGCCCCTCTGTACGACGGTCCCAAGGTGCCGGCCGACGAGATGGCCGCCGGCATCGTGACGGCCATGGAGGGCGACACCTTTGAGCACTACGTCCCCGACATGAAGTCCATCGTCGAGATGAAGACGGCCGACCCCGACTCCTTCCTCGAAGCGATGGCCCACATGGCGCGCCGACCTCAGGGCTGATCGGTTCGCTCGGCCTCCGCCCGGGGGAACCACCGCCAAGTGCGGCTCGAATACGGCCAGGCGCAGGAGCGGCCGCCATCGGCTGGTCAGC
Organism: Acidimicrobiales bacterium; assembly: GCA_030042575.1. Lineage (GTDB taxonomy): Bacteria > Actinomycetota > Acidimicrobiia > Acidimicrobiales > UBA8190 > UBA8190. The sequence goes on along the minus strand of JASHZK010000188.1, from coordinate 11,414 downwards.
GCCGCCGACGCCGCCGGGTCGCTTCTTGCAAGGCGAGCTCGGCCGCCTCCTCGGGGCTCGAGGCTTCGATCACGCCGGGCCGTGGCGGTTCTCCCGCCTTGGCCAGCTCCCACGTCCCGAGCCCTATCACGGGGACACCGGCCTGCAGGGCCAGGGCGATCTCCGACAGCGTGCCGAACTCGCCGCCCACGGCCACCACGGAGTCGGCGTTGCGCACAACCAGCAGGTTGCGACCCTCGCCCAAGCCGCTGGCCACGGCCACGTCGACGAACACGTTGGCCGCCTGGCGCTCGTTCCCCGGCAGGATGGCCAGGTTGATTCCGCCGGCGTGGCGCGCCCCGCGACCTGCCGCCTCCATCACGCCGCCCAGACCACCGGTGATCACCACCGCTCCGGCTCGGGCCAGGGCCCGGCCCACCCGCAGCGCCCGGTCGCAGTCCTCCTGCCCGGCGCTGCCGCCGCCGATCACGGCGACGTGCAACCGTTCGACCGCCCGCACCGGCACCGGCCGAGGCTACCGTTGGGCGCACCATGATCGAGATCCGCCTCGTCAGGGAGGACCGGGCGGCGGTGGCGGTGGCCCTGCGACGGCGGGGTGTCGATGCCCGTGAGGTCGAACGCCTATTCGAGGCGGATCGGCGCTCCCGTGAGGCCATCGGACGCCGTGACCAATTGCGGTCGGAGGTGAAGGAGCTGTCGCGCCAGGTGGGCGAGGCCCGCCGGGCCGGTGACGACGAGCGGGCCACGGCGCTCAGCGAGGAGAGCCGGGCGCTGGGCGACCGGGAGAAACAGCTCGACGCCGATGCCGACGAGGCCCAAGGCGAGGTCCGGCGGCTGCTTCTGTGGCTGCCCAACCTGCCGGCGCCCGACGCCCCCGACGGCGCCGGGCCCGAGGACAACCCGGTGGTGCGGCGCTGGCCCGGGACCCCCCGCAGCTACCGGGATCATCAGCGGGTTCCCCACTGGGAGTCGGGTGAGGCGCTCGGACTTCTCGATCTCGAGCGCGGGGCCAAGCTGTCGGGTTCGATGTTCCCCCTGTACCGAGGGTCGGGATCACGCCTGTTACGAGCGTTGAGCGCCTTCGCCCTCGACCACCACGCTCCCGAGTACGAGGAGATCCGCCCGCCGACCTTGGTGCGCAGCGAGACCATGGAGTCGACGGGGCATCTGCCCAAGTTCGCCGACGACGCCTACCACGTCGAGCGCGACGACCTGTGGGCCATTCCCACCGCAGAGGTACCGCTCACCTCCATGCACCGCGGCGACATCCTCGAGGAGGCGGACCTGCCCATGCGCCTGACCGCCTCCACCGCTTGCTTCCGGCGTGAGGCGGGGGCAGCCGGGCGCGACACCCGCGGGCTGCTGCGGGTCCACGAGTTCGACAAGGTCGAGCTCTTCGCCTACGCCACCGCCGAGCAGGCGCACGACGTTCACGCCGAGATGGTGCGCAAGGTGGACGAGCTGCTGGTGGCCCTGGATCTCGAGTACCGGGTGGTCGACCTGTGCACCGGTGACCTCGGTAACTCGGCGGCGCGCACCTTCGACTTCGAGGTCTACGCCCCCGGTGCCGATCAATGGCTGGAAGTGTCCTCGGTCAGCTGGTTCAGCGACTACCAGGCACGCCGGGCCAACATCCGCTACCGGCCGACGGCCGGGGGCCAGCCTCGCTTCGTCCACACCCTGAACGGCTCGGCCCTGGCCTGGGCTCGCATCTGGGCGGCGCTGGTGGAGACGGGTCGGCGTCCCGACGGCTCGATCGGGTTGCCGGCTGCCCTGGAGCGCTACATGGGGGGAAGGCTCACGCTGTAGGCGGGGTCCTCTTGCGGCCCCGGCGCCGCGGGCTCACGGCCTGGTGGGGACCTCGAATCGGTAGCCCACTCCCCGCACGGTGGTGATGACGCTGGGCGAGGAGGGGTCGGGCTCGACGTGGTGGCGCAGGCGCTTCACGTGCACGTCGAGCGTCTTGGTGTCGCCGACATAGTCGGTTCCCCACACCCGGTCGATGAGGGTGTCCCGGGTGAGCACCCGGCCGGCGTTCTCGATCAACAACAACAGCAACTCGAACTCCTTGCGACGCAGGGCGACCTCCATGCCCCGCACGTAGACGCGGTGGCGGTCGGCGTCGACCCGCACGTCGCCCACTTCGACCACCGAACGCTCACCGCCAGGCTCATCGACGGCGCTGGTGTCGTTGCTGGAGCGACGCAGCACGGCTCGCATCCGGGCCACCAGCTCGCGTAGCCGGTAGGGCTTGGCCACGTAGTCGTCGGCGCCGACCTCCAGGCCGACAACGGTGTCGATCTCGGTTCCCTTGGCCGTGACCATGATGATGGGCACCGACGACCGAGTGCGGATGGCTCGGCACACGTCGATCCCCGAGAGCTTGGGCAGCATGATGTCGAGCAGTACCAGGTCGGGGGAGACCCGGTCGAAGAGGACCAACGCCTCGCTGCCGTCTTTGGCCACCGTCACTTCGAACCCTTCGCGGTCGAGGCCCACCACCAGGGCATCGACGAAGGATTCTTCGTCCTCGGCCACGAGCACCTTCACGGTTTCGCTGCCATGCCGGGGGTGGGCGCCCGGGCGGGTTGGCGCGCTGGGGCGTGAAGCCGCGCCGGTGGCCGCCACGGTGCTGGTCGTCTTGACCTTGGCCATGTCAGGTGATCTCCGTGTTGGTCGGGAGGATCAGGCGGAAGGTCGAGCCTTCGCCTTCGCGCGAGTCCACCTCGACCCGGCCCTGGTGGTTGGCGGCCACGTGGCGGACGATGGACAGCCCCAGTCCTGTACCGCCGGTGTTCCGACTCCGCCCCTGGTCGACCCGATAGAAGCGCTCGAATATCCGCTCGAGGTCGCGGGCAGGGATGCCCACCCCGTGGTCCTCGACCTCCAGGGCGACGTTCTCCCCTTCGTCCCGGCCGGCGAAACGCACGGCGCCGCCGTCGTAGGAGAATTTCACCGCGTTCTCGAGCAGGTTGTAGAGAGCCGACACCAGCTGCCGCCGGTCGCCGATGACGGCTACGGGGGGATCGGGCTCCTCCAGCATGATCTTGATGTCGCGGTGCTCGGCGGCGGCCCTGACCCGCTCCACCGCTTCGGCCATGACCAGATTGACCAGCACCGGCTCGCGGGGGGGAGCCTCTTCGGCCTCGATGCGCGACAGATCGAGCAGGTCGTCTATGACTCGGCTCACCCGGAATGCCTCGGTGTGGATGCGGCTGGCCAGCCGGTTGGCCACCGCCGGGTCGGCCTCGGCCAACAGTGTCTCGGCCAGAAGTCCCAGTGCGCCCATGGGCGTCTTGAGTTCGTGGCTCACGTTGGCCACGAAGTCGCGCCTGATCTCCTCCAGTCGGCGACGCTCGGAGACGTCGTCGATGACGGCGATCACTCCCAGCGTGCGCCGTCCGTCGTCGAGCAGCTGGGTGCGGACGGCCAAGGTGCGTCGGGGCGGGCCGTAGAGGTCGAGGGTACGTTCCGCCGTACCCTGCTGCCAGGCGTCGGCCAGGAGGTCGACCACGGCTTGAGCTGCCAGGGCGTCGCCGTGGCGGCCTCCCATGAGCGCCACCGCCCGGGCGTTCCGGAAGACCACCCCGCCGTTCTCGTCGCACACGATCACGCCCTGAGGGAGGTTGTCGAGGGCCCGGCGCAGGCGGATGGCGTCGGCGGAGGACTCGGCCACCGCCTCGGCGGCTCGGTCGGTCACCTGCTCCAAGTGGTGGAGGGCAGGCTCGACCCCTGCCGGTTCCTCCTCGGGGGCCTCCACCCCCAGCCGGGCGGCCAGGGCCGACAGGCGCTGCTCCAGGGAGTGGCGTCCGGCCCGGCGCCCCAAAAGGGTGGCCAGCAGGATCCCGACCACGCCGACGCCGGCGACCACCGCCGCGCTCACCACGGCGTCCTGTTCGGGGATCCGGGAGGCCGACGCGAGGAGGTGGAGCACCGGCACACAGCATGACAGCCGCCGGTCGGGTCCGTCGGTGACGCTCTGTCGTGTGCGGGAGAACATGAAAATGATCGGAAACCCTTGATATGGCACAGATGATCCCGGTACGCTGGCCGGAGCCTGGCCCGAGGGTCGGGAGGTGAGGTCGAGCGAGGTCGACAAGGTCCCCAGGAGGTGGACGGGACGTGTGGAGACTGCTGGCCGACGTGACGATGAACCCGTCGCCGGGGAACCTGCCCGGTGGCCAGGTGTTGCAGGACCTCACCAACGGCCTCGGTGGGTGGGCGCTCATCGCCACTCTCGTCGGCCTGGTGGTCGGGGCTGGACTGTGGGCGCTGGGCGCCCATGCCCAGAACTACCAACAGTCCTACATCGGCCGGCGCACGGTGCTGGTTTCCGCCCTGGCCGCTCTGTTGGTGGGGGCGGCCCCGGCGCTCGTGAACTTCTTCTTCCACGCCGGCGCTTCGGTGCACTGATGAGCCTCGTCGGCTCGACGCTGGGCAGCGTGCTCGGCGACGCCGCCGGCGCGGTCTTCGCGGCGGCGACCCAGTGGGTGGCCAACGCGGCGGTATGGCTCTTGGGTGAGATCGGTCACCTCATGTCGGCCACCACCTCCGTGGATCTCAGCAGCTCGTGGTTTACCCAGCACGAGCAGGTCATGGCCGCGGTGGCGGCTGCCGTCGTTCTGCCCATGGCCTGCTGCGGGGTCATCGTGGCCGTGTACCGCCAGGACGCCTCGATGCTGGTGCGGGGTGTGCTGGTCAAGTTGCCACTGGCCCTGCTCTTCAGTGTCATGTCGGTGGAGCTCGTGCGGCTCGGCCTGGTCGTCACCGACAAGCTGTCCGACACCGTGCTGGCGGCCGGTGGCGTGGACACGGCCCACGTGTTGGCCCCACTCGCCGCTACCCTGGCCGTCCTCGCTGTCGGCGCGCCCCAGGCGTCGGGCTTCCTGATCTTCGTGGGGGCGTTGCTGGTCGTCCTGGCTTCGCTCACCTTGTGGCTGGAGCTGGTGGTGCGCTCTGCGGCCATCTCGGTGGCGGTGCTGTTCCTCCCCCTGTCACTGGCAGCCCTGGTGTGGCCGGCGACGGCGCACTGGTGTCGTCGCTTGGCCGAAACCATCGCCGCCCTGGTGCTGTCGAAGCTGGTGGTGGCGGCCGTGCTCTCGCTGGCCGCCGGGGCAGTGTCCGGGGGAGCGGGCAGCATCGCCTCGGGCGATTTCGCCGCGGGAATAAGCGCACTCGTGAGCGGTATCGCCATGCTGTTCCTGGCCGTCACCTCGCCCTTTTTGCTGTTGCGGCTGATTCCTGCCATCGAGGCCGGCGCCGTCACGCACCTCGAGGCGGCCCGCCACCGTTTCCAGGAGACGGCGAACACGGCGCGCCAGTCGCTCATGTCCGAGCCCGACCCGGCCATGACGATGGCCGGGAACGCCGGCATGTTGAGTGGGGGTCTGCCCGTTGCTGGCCCGGGAACCGCCGGCGCGCCCGTGGGCGCCGAGCCTCCCGGTGGTGGTGGTGACACCGGTGGCGCCGGGGTGCCCGGGCCTGCCGACGAGGAGGCTGCCGCCGATCGCCTGGCGACGAGCAGGGGGGAACCCCCCGGGTCCCCCCATGGAAAGGACCATCTGGAGCGAATGGCCATCGACTACTCGGCTGTCCCCGGTCTCGAGGCTGCCCCGCCGTCAGCCGATACCGAGGGCCAGGGAGACCGTGGCTGAGGACGAGGCGGTGGCCCGCTACCGCTTCGGGCCCCTGGAGCGACGGGGTCTGGTGGCCGGATGGCGTGGCGGGCAGCTGGCCACGGTGTCGACCGGCCTTGTGTTCGCCGTCCTCCTGGTGCGCGGACACCCGTCGTTGGCCGGTGTGGTGGGGGCCGTGCTCCTGGTGGCGCTGGCCGTGGGCGCCGCCACGTGGCCGATCGCCGGGCGCACGGCCGAGGAATGGGCACCCGACGCGTTGCGTTTCGCGCACGCCGTTGCTGTTCGTCGCGGCGGCGCACGTGGCTCGCCGTTCGCCGCTCTGCAGCTGTTCAGCGTCGAAACCGGCGCCGGGCGGTCGGCGGCTGTCATCCACGACCGCGCCGCGCGGACGTACACGGCTGTGTTGCGGGCCAGGGGAACGGGATTCGTTCTCGTCGGGGCCGTCGAGAAAACCGCACGGGTGAGCGCCTGGTCCACGGTGCTGGCGTCTCTGGGGCGTCCCGGCTCTGCCGTGCACCGTCTGCAGTGGCTGGCCCGTTGCCTGCCCGACGACGGCGTCGCCGTTCGCCGCTACTGGGCCTCGGCTTCCGCCCTCGACCCGGACAGTCCCGCTCAGCGTTCGTATGCGGCTCTGCTCGACGCCGAGTCCACGTCGACGTGTGTCCACGAGGTGCTTCTGGCCTTGTCCGTCGACGCCTCCAAAGCGGGACGGGCGGTACGGGCGGCGGGAGGCGGTCACGCCGGTGCCTGTGCCGTGGTGCTGCGGGAGATGGGGTGGTTGCGCCGTCAGCTTGCCGACTGCGGCATCGAGGCCGGTGAGGTCCTCGACGTTGAGGAGGTGAGCGAGGCGGTCCGCCGGAGCTTCGAAGTCGAGCCGCGCCCGGGAGCCGAGGGCGCTACCCAGCCAGATCTTCCTCGGAATCAGGCCGGTGAGAGCCGGGCGGTGACGCGTCGAGACCGGTGGCCCTGGCCCATGGCCACCGACGGTGAATGGGGTAGGGCCCGGGCCGACGGCACCTGGCACGTGACCTACTGGATCGCCGAGTGGCCCCGTCGGGACGTGGGGCCGGAGTTCATCGGCCCTTTGCTCCTGGCCGGGGTGCGTCAGAGCGTGAGCCTGACCATGGAGCCGGTGGCGTCGGCCGAGGCAGCCCGTCGCATCGAACAGGCCCGCACCGCCGACATCGCCGATGCCGAGCTGCGCCGACGGGGCGGGTTCCTGGCCAGCGCCCGACGGCGACGCCAGGAGGAGGTTCTGGTCCACCGCGAGCACGAGTTGGCCGACGGCCACGCCCAATACCGCTTCAGTGGCTACGTCACGGTCACGGCCGCAGATCCTCAAGCGCTCGAGGACGCCTGCGCTGGCACCGAGCAGGCAGCCGGCCGGGCCGGGCTCGATCTTCGTCGTTGTTACGGCGACCAGGTACACGCCCTCAGCTGCACGCTGCCGCTGGGGCGTGGACTGGCCTGATCCGACCGTCGTCGAGTGGTTGCCGCTCACCAGGCCACCACCCGCCACCTGGGGGCGGCCTACCCGTTTGCCGCTGAACCGGGCCTGGGAGGCGAAGGGGTGCTGGTCGGACGCGACCTCTTCGGTGGCGTCTTCGTGTACGACCCCTTCGTCCTCTACCGACGCGGTGTGCTGTCCAACCCGAACATGGTGGTCTTCGGCCAGATCGGCCGGGGCAAGAGCGCGTTCGTGAAGAGCTACCTGTGGCGCCAATCGGTGTTCGGCCGCCGTGCCTGGGTGGTGGATCCCAAGGGCGAGTACGGTCCTCTGGCCCGGGCCTGGGGCACCGAGCCGATCGCCCTCCACCCCGGAGGGCGACTTCGGCTCAACCCGCTGGACGCGCCGGGGCAGGGCGAAGAGTCGGCCGAGGAGGTCGCCCGCCGCCGCGGTGAGCTGCTGTGCTCGCTGGCTGGCGCCGGCCTGGCTCGCCCCCTCACCCCCGCCGAGCGCACCGCGGTGGAGCTGGCGGTGACGGAGGTCTCGAAGCGTTCGGACGAGCCCACCCTGCCGCTGGTGGTGGACGCCCTGTTGGCGCCCACGCCCGAGGCGGCGGCGACGGTCCACATCGATCGGGCGGGGTTGGCTGCCGACGGTCGCTCGGTCGCCCTGGAGCTCCGAAGGCTGGTGGCCGGCGACCTGCGCGGGATGTTCGACGGCGCCACCTCCCCGTCGGTGTCCCTGGGCGGTCCGGTCGTCGTGCTCGACCTGTCGGCTGTCTACCACTCGGCTGCTCTCGGCATCCTCATGACCTGCGCGGCGGCCTGGCTGCAGTCGTCGATGCGTCGGGGCCGAAACAGCGGTCCGGTGTTGCTGGTGGTGGACGAGGCCTGGGCCATCCTGGCCAACCTGGGTGTGGCCCGCTGGCTTCAGTCGTCGTGGAAGCTGTCGCGGGCGTGGGGGGTGGCGAACGTCGCCGTGCTCCATCGTGTCTCCGACCTCTCTGCCGCCGGTGTTGCCGGATCGGAGCAGGTGAGCCTGTCACAGGGCCTGCTGGCCGATTCCGAGACTCGGGTGGTCTATGCCCAACCGCCCTCGGAACGGGCGGGGGCAACGGCCCTCCTCGGCCTGTCGGAGACCGAGGAGGAGTTGGTGGGTCGGCTCGGGCGGGGAGTGGCGCTTTGGAAGGTCGGGGGACGAGCGTTCCTCGTCCAACACCGTCTGTCGGTGCACGAGCGGCCTCTGGTGGACACCGACGCTCGCATGGCGGCCGGGTGAACGGCTTCGACGTCCTTCGTTGGGCGGCAGCAGGGGGCGCGCTGCTGGCGCTCTCGTTCGGCGGACGCCGCTTCTCGGTCGTCGGCTCCGGCGCCCGTGAGGCCCGAGGGGCGCGCTGGGCCCGCCGGCGCGATCTCGGTCCGCTCGTGATCCGGCGGCCTGCTCCCGGCCGTCTCGTATTGGGCCGGGCCGGTCGTCGCCTGGTAGCGGCGGAACGGGGTCACTCGGTGCTGGTGGTGGGTCCCACCCAGAGCCAGAAGACATCCGGCTTGGCCATCCCGGCACTGCTCGAATGGAGTGGTCCCGTGCTGGCAGCCTCGGTCAAAGCCGACGTGGCCGGTGTCACCATGGCTTACCGAAGACGTCTCGGCACCGTCTGGTTGTTCGACCCCACCGGCTCGACCGGGATGGACGGCTCGCCGTGGTCCCCGCTGCCGGCCGCTTCGACGTGGACAGGGGCGCGCCGCGTCGCCCACAGCTTGGCCGAGGCGGCCCGGCCTGCCGCGGGTTCGTTGGCCGACGCCGACTTCTGGTACTCGGCGGCCGAGAAATTGCTCGCGCCGTTGCTGCTGGCGGCGGCGTGCTCGAGTGGGTGCATGGCCGACGTGGTGCGCTGGGTGGACGAGCAGGAGCAGCGCCAGGTGGCCGACGCCCTGGCGGTGGCCGCCTCGCCGGGCGGCGCCTCGGCTTTGCAGGCGGTGCGGGCCACCTGGGCCCGCGACGACCGCCAACGCAGCGCCGTCTACACCACTGCCGAGACGGTCCTCGACGCCTTCGCCGATCCCGTCGTGCCGTCGCGCCTGCCGATCATCGACCCGGTTCGCCTGCTCCAGGGGAGCAACACCTTGTACCTGTGCGCGCCGGCCCACGAGCAACGTCGGCTGCGGCCACTGTTCAGCGCCCTTGTCACCGAGGTGCTCGACACTGCTTTCGGACAGGCCGTCGCCCTGGGCGGATCTCTCGAACCGCCCCTGCTGGTGGTGCTCGACGAGGCCGCCAACGTGGCGCCGGTGGCCGAGCTCGACACCCTGGCGTCGACCGCGGCCGGCCACGGCGTCCAGCTGGTCACGGTCTGGCAGGACCTGGCTCAACTCAACGCCCGTTATGGGGTGAGGGGGGGAAGCGTGGTGAACAACCACCGGGTGAAGGTGTTCCTCTCCGGCATCGCCGATCCCGCCACCTTGGAGCACGCCAGCTCGCTCATCGGCGACACCGAGTCGCGCCAGCACACCGTGACCGTCGACGGCCGTGGCGGGCGGTCAACCGCTGTGACGCCGGTCGTCCGTCGACTGGCGCCGGGCGACGAGTTGCGGCGCATGGCTCCGGGAACCGGGGTTGCGATATCCGGCCACCTGCCGCCGGCGCGACTGCGGCTGCGGCCCTGGTGGCGCGATCCCGAGCTGCGCCGTCGGGTTCACACCCCGTAGCTTTTGGATCATGGCCGAGGACGGACCGGTGGTGGACGAGCGCCAACGGCTGGCCGACTTCGTGGCCGACCGCGACGCGCAGATCAAGCGGGCTGCCCGCGCCGTACGTGACCGAGCGGCGGCGTCGGGAACCCTGGTGTGGGATCCCTTCGACCCCGCCTGGCGAGACGATCCCTACGCCGTGTACGCCGAGCTGCGCGCTCACAACCCGGTCCACCGCAGCCCCCTCGGGTTCTGGGTCTTCACCCGTCACGCCGACTGTCTGGCCCTGTTGCGCGACCGGCGCTCGAGTAGCGACGCTCGTCGAGCCGATCCCGAAAGGCTCTCCGCACTGCGCACATTGGCACGATCGAACGAGGGCGGTGGGTCGATGGGGCAGATCCTCGAGGAGATGGCCCCTTTTCTCTTTCGCGATCCGCCCGACCACACCCGGCTGCGGGGACTCGTGCAGAAAGCGTTCACTCCCAAGGTCGTCGACGGCCTGCGCCACCGCATCGCCGAGCTCTGTGAAGGGCTGATCGATGTCATGGTGGAACGGGGCCAGACGGACCTGGTGGCGGATTACGCCTATCCGCTGCCGGTGCAGGTCATCGTGGAGATGCTCGGCGTGCCCGCCGAGGACCACGCCACGTTTCGAACCTGGTCGGAGGCGCTGGCGCGGGGCCTCGACCCTGATTTCCTGTTACCTCCCGAGGCTGTTCAGCAGCGCCTGGCCGGGATCTTGAACTTCGTGCAGTACTTCGCCCGTCTCATCGAACTGCGCCGTCGCCGGCCCGGCGACGATCTGCTCAGCCGGCTCATCGAAGCCGAGGAGTCCGGGGTGGTCTTGTCCCAGGGGGAGCTGATCTCCACCTGCATACTGCTCCTGGTGGCCGGGCACGAGACGACGGTGAACCTCATCTCCGGGGCTGTGCTCGCCCTCATGGACCATCCCGATCAGCTGGGCCGGCTGCGCGACGACCCGTTCGTCGCCCGCAGCGCGTTCGAGGAGCTGTTGCGCTACGTCTGCCCGGTGCAGCTGACCGGGCGAATCGCCCTGGAGCCCATGGAGGTGGGCGGGGTGGAGCTGGCGGCTGGAGAGTTCTCCATGGTGCTCATCGGCTCGGCCAATCGGGACCCGATGGCCTTCGACCGGCCTGACGAGCTCGACCTCGGGCGCGCCGACAACCCGCACCTGGGCTTCGGATTCGGCATCCACCATTGCCTGGGGGCGCCGCTGGCCCGTCTGGAGGCGCAGATCGCCCTGGGTGCCCTGCTCCGACGGATGGACCTGCGCGGTCCGGCCGGCGAGCTGGTGCAGAAGGAGAACATCATCCTGCGTGGCTTGGCATCACTGCCGGTGGAACTGTCCGCACGCTGAGTCCCGGGTTCTCCTCCGGTCCGCCCACGGGCCGTCGGTGGACCGGTGTCTCGAATGTGTCCTCAAATTTTTGCAGTAACGCCAGCAGAAAGCAGTACTGGTGCACCTTTTTGCAGGACGGCAATCGAGACGGGTGTCCCCGATGCGGGACCGGGGCGGTCCGCCAGCTCCGCCCCTAGAGCGGCGACCCGGGCGCTACCAACGGCCAGGGCCGTTGCTGTTCGGCCACGGCGGCCAGCTCGAGAAGTAGTGGCTCTTCGTGGTGT
>JASHZK010000187.1 GCA_030042575.1 Acidimicrobiales bacterium | reverse complement strand
GTGGTTCGAGGCGCGGCGCAACGACGTGTTGCCTCTGGACAACAGGCCACTCGAGGCGATTGCCAACCGTAAGCCCGATCCCCGACGCTCTCGAGAGGTTCATCGGTATTTTCCAGGAGGAGCGCCGGTGCCGGAGTCGGTGGCACCACAGCTCTGCAACCGTTCCCACAGGATCTCTGTCTCGGTCGACGTCGCCCCGGACGAGGTTCCCAACGGTGCACTGTTGGCCTTGGGATGCGCCCTCGGTGGATGGTCGCTTCATCTCCTCGACGGGCGCCTGCGATACGTCCACAATCTGTACGGGCGACAGAGGAGCACGGTCGAGGCGGAGGGGGTCCTCGGCTCCGGGCGCCACACCCTGTCGATGTCCTTCGAAGCGAACAAGGACGGCGGCGGGGAAGTTGCTCTGGCCATCGACGGCCGGGGGGTGGCGAGTGGTGCCATCGATCGCTTCACCCCGGCGGTTTTCAACGAGGTCGGTATCGGGATCACCTGCGGGTACGAGTGGGGTCCGGCTGTCGGGGAAGGGTATGCGGCGCCCTTCACCTTCAACGGAAAGATCGAACGGGCCGAGGTCACCACGACCGGACCCGTTCTCCTCGATCTGGTGCGTGAGTTCGCTTCCGTACTCGCCAGGCAGTAGAGAATCGAGGTGAAGTAACCTGGGTTTGGCCCGCAACTCGGGGGAACGTATGGGAAAAGGGCACGGGAGACTGGCCCTGGCCACCAGTGCGACGGTCGTGGTGATGACGGCCGTGAGCCTCCTGTCGGCCTCGTGGCCCGGGGTCGCCGGCGCTCAGGGCCAGGGGACCATCCTCCCGGGGACCGAGTGTCCGGCCTTCCCGGCCGACAACGTGTGGAACACCCCGATCACCGGTTTGCCTGTGAATTCGGACAGCGCCAAGTGGCTGGCCTCCATGGACTCCTCGACCACGTACCTGCATCCCGACTACGGACCTTCGGGGAACCCCAAAAAGCCCTACGGCATCCCGTGGCAGATCGTTTCTCCTTCGCAGAAGCTGGTGAAGATCCATTTCACCTACGCCGGCCAGAGCAATCCCGGCCCTTACCCGTTCTCGGCGACGACGCCGATCGAGAGCGGATCCGATCGCCACGCCATCATGGTGAACCCTTCCACCTGCACCTTGTACGAGTTGTACGACGCCCACTACCACCCTGACGGCAAATCGACGGCCGGTTCCGGGGCCATCTGGAGCCTGGAGTCCAACGCCCTGCGCCCGGCCGGCTGGACCTCGGCCGACGCTGCCGGCCTACCCATTCTCCCCGGTCTGGTGAATTACGACGAGGTCAGCTCGGGGGCGATGGACCACGCCATCCGCTTCACCGCCGAGTGCACCAAAGAGGCCTACGTCTGGCCGGCACGTCACCAGGCTGGAGAGGACAACCCTGACTGCCCGCCCATGGGAGCCCGGTTCCGGCTGTCGGCTGGTTTCAGCCTCCCGTCCTCCGAGTGCTCGACCATGTGCCAGACCGTCATCACCACCATGAAGACCTACGGCCTCATTCTGGCCGACAACGGGAGCAACTGGTTCTTTCAGGGAACCGCCGATACACGATGGACCTACGCCGAAGTGGATCAGCTGAAGCAGATTCCCGCCAGTCAGTTCGTGGCCGTCAACGAGTCGTGCCTGAAGGTCTCGTCCAATTCAGGTGAGGCCTACCAGCCCGGCACATCCGGCTACACGGCCAGCTGCGGGTGATGCGCCCGGGGACGCCTCCTGGTCCGGCTAGGTCAGGCGGCGGGCTGTGCCGGGCTCCTGCACCGGGAGCTGTTGAGGTTCGGGGATGGGATAGGGCGTCGGGTTGGCCACGTCGAGCTCGACCAGCTGGCTGGGGGTGCACTGGGCCAGCACCAGGGGGCTGCGGGGGTCGGTGGCCGGCAGGGCGGGTACCGAGGTGTCCGGTTGGTGCACGTGCAGGGTGGCGGTGAGGTCGCCGGCGGTCCGGCGCCGCCAGGCGGAGAGGTTGGGGGCACGCACGGCGAAGCGCTCCTCCAGGAAACGCAGCTGGGAGGTGTGGTCGAAGACCTCGGAGCACACGTAGCCACCGCTGCTGAAGGGCGACACCACCAGGAGTGGCACGCGGAATCCGAAGCCGATGGGGCCGGTGATGCCCGCTTCGCCGTCCGGCGCAGTCCTGGCCGTGACGAATTCGTCAGCGGTCCCCGCCGGCGGCACCGGGGGCGGAACGTGATCGAAGAAGCCGTCGTTCTCGTCGTACATGATGAAGAGCACCGTCTTCGACCACACCTTCGGGTTGGACACCAAAGCGCTCAGCACCTGGTTGGCGAACCACTGCCCGGCCGCTGGGGGCGATGGCGGGTGCTCGTCGTAACCGACGGGGGGAATGACCCACGACACGGCCGGCAGTTCGTCGCCGGCGATGTCACGGCGGAAGTCGTCGGGGAACACGGGACCAAAGGCACGCTGGTAGAGCGGGGAGGACGGGTCGGAGACGTGCTGCTGGAAGTAGAGCAGGATGTTGTCGCTGACGGCGATGGAGATGGGGTTGGTGGGCTGGTAGGCCGAGCCGGGCGGGTTGTAGACCTTCCACGAGATGCCGTTGGACTCGAGCTCCTCGGGCATCGTCCGCCAGCGGGCGCTGCCGATGAAGGAGCTGGAGCTGTTGGTGACGAGCACCGGCCCGCCGGCCCCCCCTGACGGATCCAAGGTGCCCGACCAGGCGTAGAGCCGGTTGGGGTGGGTGGGGCCGAACACCGAGCAGTGGTAGTTGTCGCAGATGGTGAAGGCGTCGGCCAGGCTGTACCAGTACTGCAGATCCTGGCGTGTGTAGTAGCCCATGGTCAGTACTCCGCTGCCCGGTCCCTCGAACTGCGGAGAGGTGTGGGTGGCGACGAAGCGGTTCATGGCCCCCTCGTTCCAGCACATGTGCTGGGCGTTCCATTCGTGCGACAGGTCGTAGGTGCACTCGGCGTCGCTGGTGAGCGTGTCGAGATGGAAAGGCAGCAAGGACGTGGCCTGGTACCCGTCGGCGGCCCCGTCCCACGCCTGGGCGAACACGCCGGGCAGTGCCGAAGGGTCGGAGAACCCTCGGACACCCCGGTACGTTCCGTAGTAGTGGTCGAACGAGCGGTTCTCGTTCATCAGGAACACCACGTGGTCGACCGCCCCCAGGTCGGAGCCCGCCGGGCGCACCGAAGCCGCCCTGTCGGTGGTGGACTGCCCGCAGGCGGCCAGCGCCACCCCGAAGGCGCCGGCCATGCCGGCGATCAGGAACTCGCGACGAGTCCGCAAGACCTGGCCGAACTCTGGCACGCCCGTCCTCCTGTCCACCGCCGACCGCTCGGAGCCCAACTGTAATGAACTTCGATGCCCGGTTCCCGGGGGGGAGAGACGCGCCCGCCGCCGCCGCTTCGTCAGCTCGCCTTGGGCGAGTCCCGGTGCTTGGTGAGAGTGCGGTCCACCAGCATGCGCTGCAGCCGGCCGGGCTCCTCGAACCGTCGGGGGGAGTCACCGAGCAAATCGACGAGGGCGGCGATCTCTGACGCCGGCTTGGCCGCAGAGAACAGGAAGCCCTGCAACCCGTCGCACCCCACGCGCAAAAGGGCGTCGCGCTGTGAGGGCTTCTCGATGCCCTCGGCCACCACCTCGATGCCCAGGTTCCGGGCCAACTGGACGATGGCGGCCACGATGGCCGTGCCCTGTCGTTCCGTGTCGACGGTCCGGACGAAGGACTCGTCGATCTTGATCATGTCGATGGGGAACGTCCGCAGGTAGGTCAGCGACGAGTACCCGGTGCCGAAGTCGTCGAGGGCGATCCTGACCCCCAGGGCTCGGAGCCGCTCGATGACGGCCCGCGCCCCCAAGGCGTCGTCGATGAGCGTCGTCTCGGTGAGCTCCAGGGTGAGGCGCTGGGGGTCGAGGCCGCTCGAGGTGAGGGCGTCGTTCACCAATTCCACGATGTTGCCTTGGAACAGCTGCCGGCTGGAGATGTTGACGGCCACGTCGAGCCGGCGTTCGGGCCAGCGCGCGGCCCAGGAGGTGGCCTCCCGGCAGGCCTGACCCAGTATCCATTCGCCGATGGCGAACACCAGCCCCGTCTCCTCGGCCAGGGGGATGAACTCCCGAGGAGGCACGAGCCCCGACCCGGGACGTTCCCACCGCACCAAGGCCTCGAAGGCGCGCACCGAGGACGTGACCCGATCGATGATCGGCTGGTAATAGACCTGGAACTCCCGGTTGTCCACGGCTCGCCGCAGCGCGCTCTCGAGCTCCAGGCGGCGGGCCACCCAGTAGCGCATGGTCTGGTCGAACACCTCGTAGCGGCCCCGACCCCTGTCCTTGGCACGGTACATGGCCGTGTCCGCGTCCTGGAGCAGGCTTTCCACCGTCTCGACCCCCGAGCTCGAGATGGCGATGCCGATGCTGGCGCTGACGTACACGTCACCTTGACCGCAGGGGAACGGCCGTTCGAAC
This sequence comes from Acidimicrobiales bacterium, assembly GCA_030042575.1. Lineage (GTDB taxonomy): Bacteria > Actinomycetota > Acidimicrobiia > Acidimicrobiales > UBA8190 > UBA8190. The sequence goes on along the minus strand of JASHZK010000187.1, from coordinate 935 downwards.
ACCTCCAGGACCCGGACCGCGATCTCGCCGATGTCGGTGTCGCCGTCGAGGTCCTGGCACAGTACGGCGAACTCGTCGCCTCCGAAGCGCGCCACCTGGTCGGTTTCACGGACCGCGGTTCGGATGCGTGAAGCGGCTTCGACGAGCAGCTGGTCACCGGCGCCGTGACCGAGAGAGTCGTTGACGTGTTTGAACCGGTCGAGGTCGATGAAGAGCACGGCCAGAGGCCGGCCATCGCGCCGAGCCCGGGCCATGGCTTGCTCGACGCCCTCGACGAACAGGGGCCGGTTGGCCAGCCCCGTCAGCGAGTCGCGGAGTGCCTGACGCACGAGCTCGGCCTCCAGGTGCTTGCGCTCGGTCACGTCACGGAAGCTCCAGACCCGGCCCACTATCGAGCCCTCGACGTTTTGCGGCTTCGAGTACCGTTCGAAGACCCGTCCGTCTTTGAAGTCGAGGGTGTCGCTGCTCTCCGCTTCGGGCCGGCTGTAGAGATCCGCCGCCTTGGCCCCGACGGCATCCGGGTCCACCAACTGGTCGGCGACGAACTGGAACGCTCGGGTGTCGTCACCCCCCTCCAGGATGTGGTTGGGGAGGCGCCACATCTCGGCGAAGCGCCGGTTGTGGCTGGTGATGTGGCCTTGGCGGTCGACGACCAGGATGCCGTCGGCCGTGGAGTCCAAGGTGGCGGTCAGCAGGGACAAGGCGTCGGTCAGTTCCCGCTGGGCCACGGTGCGGGCGGTGGTGTCGTGACAGGTGACGAGCAGACCCGCCGCCGTGGGGTCGTCGAGCAGGTTGACGACGGTCAGCTCGAAAGGCACGGTGTCGGTACTCCCGTGGCGCCGGAGGCGGAGCTCGGCGCTCACCGGGTTGGCGGCGGTCGCACCCTGTCCGGCTCGGGCCAGTGCGGCAGCCAACGTCTCGTGGTCCTCGTCGTC
>JASHZK010000186.1 GCA_030042575.1 Acidimicrobiales bacterium | reverse complement strand
CCACTGGCGCCGGTGACCGTCGTGGCGCCCACCGTGCGGGCGTCGGTGGCGGCGCGGCGGGTCCTGGCCTTGGCGGCTCGGTCCCAATCGCTCCCGGCGGTGGCCAACGTGTCGTCGACGACGCTCGACCTCGTGGCCCAGGCCATCGCCGCGCCGCTCTTGCGCGAGCGCGGGCTGCGCCCGGTGCCGGCCGTGGTCGAACGGGAGACGATCAGAACGCTGGCCGCCGGTGGGCCCCCGACCTTCAGCGCCCTGGCGTCGCACCCCCGCACCCTGGCCGCCGTGGAGCGGGCCTTCGTCGAGCTGCGGGGGTTGACCGAACCGGCTCTCCGGTCCTTGGCCCGGTCCCCCGCCCGGGGGGCGGACGTGGCCGCGCTGCTGGTCGCCGTGCGGGGCCGGCTGCACGAGCGCGGCTTCGCCGACAGCGTGGACCGGCGCCAGGCTGCCGTGTCCGCCCTCGCCTCGCGCGTGGCGTTGGCCGCGGAACCGGGCGCCCTGGTCGTCGTGGGACCCACCCCCGTGCGGCCCGGGGACCTGGAGCTGCTCTCGAGCCTGGCCGGACGCCGGTCGCTGCGCCAGGTCGGGCCCCTGCCCCTTTCGACCGCCTCCGAACATTGGGCCTGCGCCGACTCCGAGCAGGAGGCGCGCACCGCCGTCGGGCTGATCCTGACCGGCCTGGAAGCCGGCGTGCCCCTGTGGCGCCAGGCCGTGTTCCACCCCCCGGGACCCGGCTACGCCCGGTTGCTGCACCAGCGGCTGGACGCCGCCGGAGTGCCCACCAACGGGCCGGAATTCCGTCGCCTCGACCGCACCGGCGCCGGCAGGGCCCTGCTCGGTCTGTTGGAGCTGGCCGGGGGGGACTGGCCCCGCCACCAGGTGCTGGCCTGGATGTCCTCGGCGCCGCTGCGCACCGGACCGGGAGACGGTCGGCCCGTGCCCGTCAGCCGCTGGAACGCCCTTTCGGCCGCAGCCGGAGTGGTGCGGGGCCCAGACCAGTGGCGCCAACGCCTGACCCGCCTGGCCGAGCGCCAACCCGAGGACGCCGACGAGGCGCTGGCTCTGGCCCGCTTCGTCGAGGGGCTGGCGACTCGCGCCGGGGCCCATGTCGCCAGCTGGGCCGAGGGCGCCCAGTGGGCGGCGTCGTTGCTCGAGGACCACCTCGATCCCCACGGGCAGGGCTCCTGGCCGGCCGAGCAGCGGTTGGCGCTGGACCAGGTGCTCGAGGTCGTGCGCTCCCTGGCCGACCTCGACGCCGTTTCGAGAGACGTGGACCTGGTCGGCTTCCGACGAGCGGTGCGGGCCGAGCTCCAAGGGCGCCACCTCGACGCCAGCGAGCTCCCCGGTGGCGGCGTGGGCGACGGGGTGCTCGTCGCCCCTTACGACCAGGCCCGGGGCCTCGAGTTCCATACCGCCGTGGTGGTGGGCCTGGCCGATGCCCTCGTGCCCGGCCACGGCGGCGAGGACGCCATGATCTCCGACGAGCTGCGTGCTCTCGACGGCACGGGCGCCCTGCGCACCCGGGCCCAACGGCAGCAGGACCTGCTCGACGAGGCGCGCCTGGCGCTGTCGTGCGGATGGGCCCGTCGCGTCGTCACCCATCCCGGCGCCGAGCCGCGGACCGGACGGCTGCACGTGCCCAGCCGCCACATGGACCTGCTCGTCGACCCTGAGGGCGCCGTGCGCCGGGTCGACTCCCTGGCCGCCTCGCTGCGGGCTCCGGGCCCGGCGCTGTCGGCCGGTGACTTGACCCTGCGCTCGCTGGCGTCGTGGGTCGGGCGCGGTCTCGAGGTCCTGGTGAGCCCGCCCGTCCTCGTCGACGACCGGTTGCAGATCGGGATCGGGGCGCTTCGCGCCCGCGCCGCGGACGCCTTCACCCGCTTCGACGGATGGGTGGGAGAAGGTCGGGTCACCCCCTACGACCCCGAGCACCCGGTGTCGGCCACCCGTCTCGAGACCTACGCCGAGTGCCCCCGGCGCTTCCTCTTCGAACGCGTCCTCAACATCCACGAGCGGACGTTGCCCGAGGACCTGTGGCGGGTCGAGGCCCGTGACCGCGGCTCGTTGGTCCACGCCATCTTGGAGTGCTACGTGGACGAGCGCATCGCCGGGGCACCCCGTTCGCTCGGGCGGCTGCTGGACATCGCCCACGAGCACCTGGACGAGGCCGCTGCCGGCGGCATGGTGGGCAAGCCCTTGCTCTGGCGCCTCGACCGCGCCGCCATCGTGCGCGACCTCCACCTCTTCTACGCCGAGGAGGGTGACCTCGAGCCGCTGGCCGCCGAGCTGGCCTTCGGCGAGGAGGACGGCGACCACCCGGCGGTGGCGGTCGTGCTGGACGACGGGCGAACCGTGCGTTTCCGGGGCCGGGCCGACCGGGTCGACCGGGCGCCCGGTGGCGATCTGGTCGTGTCCGACTACAAGACGGGACGCCAGGCCAACCTGGCCAAGCTGACCTCGGACCTGCTGGTGGGCGGGCGGCGCCTGCAGCTGCCGCTCTACGCGCTGGCCGCCCGCCACACCTTCGGGGTGGGCGGCGCCGGGCGGGTGCTGGCCCGCTACTGGCTGGTGTCGGCCGAGC
>JASHZK010000185.1 GCA_030042575.1 Acidimicrobiales bacterium | reverse complement strand
GTTCATGTTGGAGGAGGCCAAAGACCATCTGGCGGCCCTGATGGGCTGCGTCTCGGCGGTCGATGCCGCCGCCTTGGAGCCCGAGTCGGCTCGGGCCTACCTCGAGCTGAGCTGCGCCATCAAGCGCCTGGGCGCAGGCCTCGAGCTGCTCGTCGCCTCCCGGGCCACCTGCGGCGCTCCCTGGCGGGAGGAGGGCTACCGCTCCGAAGCCGGCTGGCTGGCAGAGGCCACGCGTAGCTCGGTGCCCGAGGCCATCGAGACCAAAAGGACCTCCGAGCGCCTCGAGAAGCTCGAGGCCACGGCCGAGGCGCTTCGTAGGGGCCAGCTGTCCTCCACCGAGGCCAAAGCCCTGGCCAGCGCGGCGAGCGCTGATCCCGGGGCCGAGGAGGCGCTGCTCGAAGCGGCCAGAAGCCTCCCGATGAGCCACTTCACCCACTACGCCCGGGACCTGGCCCAAGGCGCCCTTGCCCGTGACCCCGCTCACCACGACCGGCTCCGGACCGGTCGCTTTCTCAATTTCTGGAGCGATCACGAGGGGATGCTCCGTTTCTCAGGGGGGGTGACCCCCGAGGACGGGCTCCGGCTGGCGGCGGCGGTGAAGTCCCAGGCCGCCCACCTGGCCGACGAGGCCCGGCGGGCCGGGATCGGCGAAGAACGCCCCGAGGCCCATGCGGCCGACGCCCTGGTGGCGCTGGCCTGCGGGGAGCTCCGCCGAGCCGGGTTCGACGGCCCCGAGCTCTCCTGTTCGACCCGCCACGACCTCGGCGTCCTCCACCTGCAACTCGAGTCACTTTGCCAAGGCGAGCTCGCCGGCGGGGAGCTGTGCGAGATCGCCGGGGTGGGGCCGGTGCCGCGCAAGGCGGCCGAGCAGCTGCTCGGCCCGCGATGGCTGGCCCTCGTCATCGAGGACGGGGTGGACGTGCGCACGGTGGCCCATCTGGGCCGGGCGGTGCCCGCCCATCTCGAGACCGCCCTCTTGGCCCGGGACCGCCGCTGCGTGGTCCCCAACTGCCAGGTGGCGCTCGGCCTCGAGATCGACCACTGGCAGATCCCCTTCGCCCAGGGCGGACCTACGGAATTGTGGAACTTGGCCCGTATCTGTCACATGCACCACCGCATGAAGACCTACGAGGGATATCGGCTCCTCGGTGGTCCGGGCAGCTGGGAATGGCTCCCGCCCGACTGACGTCGGGCATGCTTACGTCGTGGTACCGGTCCGCCGTCCTGCCGTCGCGCCTCTTCGACGTGGCGAGACCCTTGTGTTCACCGACGGCGCCTGTCTCGGAAACCCCGGCCCTGGCGGCTGGGCCTGGGCCGTTCCCGACGGCCCGTTCGCCAGCGGGTCCGAACCCGCCACCACCAACCAGCGGATGGAGATCACTGCCGTGCTGCGAGCGCTTCAGACCCTGAGAGGACCGACCTTGGTGAAGAGCGACTCCACTTATGTGGTCAACTGCTTCCGCGACCGGTGGTGGCAGGCCTGGCTCCATCGCGGGTGGCGGACTTCCGCCGGAAAGCCCGTGGCCAACCGGGATCTGTGGGAACCGCTTTTCGCCCTCGCCCTGGACCCTGAGCGTCCCGTTCGGTTCGACTGGGTGAAGGGGCACTCGGGCGACGAGATGAACGACAGGGTCGACAAGCTGGCGAACCAAGCCGCCCTCGGCCAGCGCGGCACCTCGGGGGAGCATTTCACCGCCTGAGGCAGGGGTGCCCTTTGGCGTCGGTGCGGCGACCACTCGTAGCATGCGGGCATGGAACTCAAAGGTGCATCAGCTCTGATCACAGGCGGTGCCTCCGGACTCGGGGCCGGCACCGTTCGCACGTTGTGCGGACTCGGCGTCCGCTGCACGGTCTTCGACCGCAACGAGACGGGAGCCAAGCAACTGGCCGAGGAGATCGGGCCGGTCGCCGACTACATCGCCGGCGACGTGACCAATCCCGACGACTGTCAGCGCGCCGTGGACCAGGCTGCCGGCAACGGGCCGCTGCGGATCGCCGTCAATTGCGCGGGCACGGGATGGGTCGGACGGGTGATCAATCGGGACAACTCGCCCCATGACCTCGGGGCTTTCAAGTTCATCCAGGAGCTCAACGTCGTCGGCACGTTCAACGTCATGACCCGAGCGGCTTCGACCATGGCCCTCACCGATCCCTTGGCCGACGGGGAAAGAGGGGTCATCGTCAACACCGCCTCGGTGGCCGCCTTCGACGGGCAGATCGGCCAGCTCGCCTACTCGGCGTCCAAGGGAGCCGTGGTGGGCATGACGCTGCCGGCAGCCCGTGACCTCGCCTCTGTGGGCATCCGGGTGGTCACCATCGCCCCGGGGCTGTTCGACACACCTCTTCTCGGGATGCTCCCCGAGGAGCAGCGTGACGCCCTCGGCCAGTCGGTGTTGTTCCCGAAGAAGCTCGGCCAGCCGAGTCAGTACGGAGAAATGGTGGCCCACATCGCCCACAACAGCTATCTGAACGGCGAGGTGATCCGTCTCGACGGTGGCATCCGCATGCCTCCCAAGTAGCTCGGTCTCCCGACCGGCCCTGCCTTGGCTGAGTGGACCGTCGACGAGGCCCGCGCCTATCTGCCCCGCCTGCGCCAGCTGGTCGAGGTGATCAGGCGAGCCGCGGTCACCTCGGCCCGGGCCAGGACCAACGGGCACAGAGCCGGAGAAGTGGCCGAGCCTGGAGAGGCGGTGGGGTCGAGAGACACGGCGCCACCGGTGCCGGCCATGACCGGGCTGTCCATAGGGCCGGCGGAGGCCCTGGCCGAGATCGAACAGCGCGGAATCGTCCTGCGAGATGTCCAGCGAGGCCTTGTCGATTTCCCGAGTCGCCACCCGGGCGGACGTGAGGTGCTGTTGTGCTGGCAGATCGACGAGCCCGACCTGGGCTGGTGGCACCTGCCCGAGGAGGGCTTCGCCGGCCGGCGGCCGCTACCGCTGCCGCCGGAGCTCTGAGCGACTGGACCACGCCGTCTCGGAGATCAGATCACGTCCCGTTAGGCTGGACCGTGGCAAGTCCCGGGAGGTGATGGCCACGCCAGACGAGACGCATTTCGACATCGTCGTCATCGGTGGTGGCCCTGGTGGATATGCCACCGCGCTGTATGCCGCTTCAGCCGGCCTTTCGGTGGCGGTCGTGGAGAAGGACAAGGTGGGAGGAACCTGTCTGCACCGTGGTTGCATCCCGGCCAAGGAGTTTCTCGAGACCGCCGCTGTCCTACAGACAGTCGCCGGTGCCAAGGAGTTCGGGGTGGGCGCTGGTCAGCCCACGGTCGACTTCGCTGTCAGTCAGGGCCGAAAGCAGAAGGTCGTCGACCAGCTCTACAAGGGTCTGGCCGGGCTCATGAGGGGTAGAGGGATCACCGTTGTCGAGGGTACCGGGACGCTCCTGGCAGGTCGTCGGGTCCAGGTCCGCAGCCCTGGAGGTGAGCCGGCTGTCGAGCTGACCGGTGACAACGTCGTCCTGGCCTCGGGTTCGGTCCCCAGGACCATTCCAGGCTTCGAAGTCGATGGCCGGTTGGTAATGACCTCGGACGAGGTCCTGGACCTCACCGAGCTGCCTCGGTCGGTCGCCGTCATCGGCGGTGGCGCCATCGGATGCGAGTTCGCCTCCATGTTCGCCGATCTCGGGTCGCAGGTCACCGTCTTGGAGGTGTTGCCGTCGCTGCTCAGCGGTTGTGACGAGGACGTTGTGTCCGTGGTCAATCGTGCCTTCCGTAAGCGTGCGATCACGGTCCACACAGGAGTCGACGTCCACGGGCACATCCCCGACGGCACGGGAACCAGCGTGTCCTTCGGAGACGACGGGTCGATCTCGGTCGACACCGTGGTCCTTTCGGTGGGCCGGCGCCCCTTGATCGAAGGCCTCCTGGCCGAGGGGACCGGGGTGGGCGTCGACGCGCGGGGCTTCGTGACCGTCGACCCCTACATGCGCACCGGCGCTGAGCGGGTGTTCGCCGTCGGCGACGTCGTGAACACGCCCCAGCTCGCCCACGTGGGGTTCGCCGAAGGGATCGTCGTGGTGAAGACCATTCTCGGGGAGGACGTCCTGCCCGTCGAGTACAACAGGGTTCCGTGGTGCATCTACTGCCGTCCAGAGGTCGCCTATGCCGGCCTGACCGAAAAGGCGGCCAGGGATGCCGGGTACGACGTGGTCGTCAAGAAGGATCCTTTCGGGGGGAACAGTCGGGCCCGGATCCTGGGGGAGACCGACGGCCTGGTGAAGGTGGTGGCCGAGAAGGGGCCCGACGGCCGGGCCGGGCGGATCCTCGGCGTCCACATGGTGGGGCCTTGGGTGACCGAACAGCTGGGTGCCGGCTATCTGGCCGTCAACTGGGAGGCGACCCCGGAGGAGGTAGGACAGTTCATCCAGCCTCACCCCACGCTGTCCGAGGCGTTCGGCGAGACGGTGCTGGCTCTCACGGGAAGGGGGTTGCACGTTGGCTGACGTCGTGATGCCGCAACTGGGTGAGACCGTCACCGAGGGAACCGTCACGAAGTGGCTCAAGGCAGTGGGCGAACGAATCGAGCGGGACGAGCCCCTGTTCGAGGTGTCCACCGACAAGGTGGATTCCGAGGTGCCGTCCCCGGCGTCCGGGGTGCTCGAGACGATCGTGGTGCCCGAGGGTGAGACCGTCGACGTGGGCACCGTCGTGGCGGTGGTCTCCGACGGGGCTGCCGCTTCGGCTGCGCCGGTTCCGACAGCTCCGGCAGCACCGACCTCGACCCCGTCGCCGGCTCCGCCTCCAGAGCCGCCTCCGTCTCCGGCCGCCCCGCCGCCGGTTGCGCCTCCGCCCGCCCCGCCGCCGCCTCCGTCTCCACCGGTGCAGTCGACCCCCGCCACTTCGGTCGCCCCC
>JASHZK010000184.1 GCA_030042575.1 Acidimicrobiales bacterium | reverse complement strand
ATGCTGGTCCGAGCCGATCTGTTCGCCGAGCTCGGTGGCCTCGCTCCCGCCGTGGTGGCCATGGGGGACGACCTGGACCTGTGCTGGCGGGCCCAGGTAGCGGGGGCACGGGTGATGGTGGCGCCCGGAGCCAGGGTTCGGCATCTGGAGCTCATGGCGAGCGGTCGGCGACCGCCACCCGTCGCCGCTCCGAGCCTGCGCGCCCTCCAGCGCCGACACGAACTTCGTGTCGTGCTGATCTCCTACGGGCGGCTCCACTTGATCAGGGTCCTGCCCCAGCTCATCGCCCTGTCGATGGGGGAGATGGTCGTGGCTCTCCTCACCGGGCAGCGCGACCGCGCCGCTGCCATCGTCCACGCCTGGCGCTGGAACTGGGCCATGCGCAAGGACGTGCGGGCCGACCGCGTCGCCGTGCGGGCGTGCCGTCGCCTCCCCGACTTCGAAGTACGCCGCCTCCAGCTTCGAGGCAGCTCCCGACTGACCGCTTATCTCCGGCGCCTTTTCGCCCTCGGCTTGGAGGCGGCCCACGCCGGCGGTGCCCACGCCGTGGCCCCCGTGGCCGGTCGGCCCGAGCCGATGGAGGCAGCCACCCCTCCGGTGACGACCGCCGCCCCCGCTGCGCTCGAGAGCGCCGGTGGCGCCGTCGCCCAGGCGAAGACCTCGAACGGTGGGTCCCCGGCCTCCGGCGGACCAATGGGCGAGTCGCCGGCCGAGTCGTCGGCCGAGTCGTCGGCGGGCGAAGTGTCGGTGGGGGAGCCGCAGCCGGGCGGATCCATCCGACATCCCCCGCACCAGCTGAGTGGATCGAGGCGGGCGGTTGTCTGGTCCGTCGCCATCGTCGTCTTGTTGGCAGGGACCAGGCAGCTGTTCGGGTCCGGTTTCCCGTCCATGGCGGGCTTGCTCCCCCTGCCGGGTTGGCAGGCCCTCGTGCACCGATTCGCCGTGGGCGCCTCGAGCCCGGGTCTCGGTGGCCAGGACCCGGTCAGTCCCGTGACCGGACCCTTGGGCGTCTTGGCCCTGCTGCTGTTCGGATCGAGCGGATTGGCTCAGAAGGTCCTGGTGCTGGGCTGCATCCCCGTCGGCGCCTGGGGCATGTCGCGCCTTGCTCGACCCTTTGGTTCGCCTCGTGCCCGCATGGCGGCAACCCTCGGCTATCTCGCCGTGCCCGTGGCCTACGACGCCCTGGCGCTGGGTCGGTGGGAGGTCATGGTCGTCTATGGCCTCGCCCCCTGGATCGTCGGGCGGTTGGCTCGGGCTTCGCAGCTGGCGCCCTTCGTCGCCCCCGAAGATCGCGCGTCGCCGTCACGGAGTTGGCGCCGAGGAGGTGCTCGCCGACTCCTGGCCCTGGGTGTCGTGGAAGCGGTGATGTGCTCGATCGCTCCGACGGGGGCGGCGCTGACCCTGCTCATGGCCGTCGGCCTGGGTCTCGGGGCCCTCGTCGTCCTGGGACGGGCCGGCGTGCGTCCGGCGGCGCGCGTCGTGGCCATGGCCCTCGGGTCGACACTGGTGGCCGGAGTCCTCCTGGCCCCCTGGTCGATCGCGCTGTTGGCCGGGCCTCAGCGGTGGGCGGCTGTGACCGGAGTGGGCCTCGCTCCGGGTGGTGCCCCGGCTTGGTCGTCGCTCCTGCGTCTGGCGGTGGGCCCCATCGGCGACACGCCCCTGGCCTACGGCCTGGTGGCAGCGGGGCTCCTGCCGCTGGTGGTCGCCGTCCGTCAACGACTGACCTGGGCGGCGATGGCCTGGGGCATGGTGGGGTCGTCCTGGGTACTGGCGTGGGCAGAGGGGCGGGGGTGGACAGGCGCGGTGGCGATCGACGCCCAGATGCTGTTGGTGCCGGCCGCCGTCGGTGTGGCCTTGAGCCTGGGCCTGGGGGTGGCGGCCTTCGAGCGCGACCTGCCTTCCTACCGGTTCGGTTGGCGCCAGGCGGCGGCGGGTGTGGCCGCGGCCTTCGCCGTCGTGGGGGCGTTGCCGACTGTGGCCGCGGCCGGCGGTGGACGCTGGGACCTCCCGCTCAGTGGCTATGGGGAGGCGACGGCGTGGCTGGCGGCGCGGGCCCCGGCGGGCGGCTTCCGGGTCCTCTGGGTGGCGGACCCGAGAGCACTTCCCGGAGGTGGGTGGCCACTGGGACCGGGAGTGGCGTACGGCGTGAGCGACGACGGGATGCCCGAGGTCACCGGCCTGTGGGCCGGCTCCAGCCCGGGCCCAGCGCGAACCATGAGGTACGACCTCGAGTTGGCCGAGCACCACGACACGGTCCAACTCGGCCGGTTGCTCGCCGCCCAGCACGTGGTCTACGTCATCGTCGTCCAGGCCCTGGCCCCCGAGATCCCCGGTTACCAGTCGACGCCGATGTATCCCGTCACGGCCCAGCTCACCGAGGCGCTCGACGCCCAAACCGATCTCGTCCAGGTGCCGGGACAAGGTGGGATCGACGTGTACCGGAACACGGTCTCGGCGCCGGTGCCGCGCCCCGCTCTTCTACGGCAGGCGTCGTGGCTCTACCGGATAGGGCTTTGGATCGAGGTGGTCGTGTGGCTGGCCGCCCTGTCCGCCCTCTTGGGGTTGCGCCGCTGGGTGGCCCGCTGGCGCCGCCGCCGTCTCCAGCGAGACCGCCAAGCCGTCATGGCCCCGACGACGGCGAACGGCGTCGATCCTTCGGGCCAGCTCGAACGACGGGTCGCTTCGGCGCCGGCGGGCGTGAGCCGATGAGCCGGGCGGTCAGAGGGAGGCCGCGCCTGACGCTGCTGTTGGTGGCGTCGGTCTCGATCGCCGCCATCTCGGTCGTCGACGCCGAGGCGGGCACCGCCTCGAGTCCCAGAGCGCCGACGGCTCCCGCCGCCGCCATCCTGGCCGGACCCGGTGCCAGCTCCTCAGCGTGGTACTGCGCCGGCGGGGCAGCGGTGCCCACCGGTTCGCAGGCCAGCCTCCTCGTGACCAATCCCGGTCGTCGACCGGTCAGCGGCACGGTCGAGACGGCGGCGGTCGGCGCGTCGGGTTCGACCCGCACTCCGTTCATCGTCGCCCCCGGACAGCAGATGGCGCTGCCCGTGGGCGCCGGGGCCTCCACCGTTTCCCTGCGTGGCGGCGGGGTGGGGGTGACCGAGGCGGTGAACGGCCCGCTCGGATGGAGTTTCGGTCCCTGCGCGTCGAGCACTTCGCAGAGCTGGTACTTCGCCTATGGCTCGACGACGTCGGGCGACGCCATGCAGGTCGTCCTGTACAACCCGACCCCCACTCCTGCTGTGGCGGACATGTCGTTCGTGTCGTCCTCCGGCTTGATCGCTCCTCCTGCCTACCAGGGCATCCCGGTGTCGCCGGGAACGGCCGTGGTGGAGACCGTGGCCGACCACGTACTCGACAACTCTTCGTTGGCCACCGAGGTGACGGTGCTCTCGGGATCCGTGGTGGCCTCGGAGCTGCAGGAAACCAGCGCCGCCGCCAGCGGGGGGATGTCGGTGGTCGAGGGAGCTGCTGCGCCCCGTTCACAGTGGGCCTTCGCCCAGAACGCCGACGTCTCTGGAGGCGGGAACGTCTACACGATCCTCAATCCGGGCTCGCAAACGGCCAAGGTGACGGTGTCGGTCGATTTGACCCAGGGTCAGGCGGCGCCGTTGGCGATGAATGTGCCACCGCAGTCAACCGAGACGTTCACCGCTCAAGACGAGACTCGCATTCCCCCGGCAACCGTCTTCGGACTGACCTTCTCGACGGCATCCGGATCGGGCATCGTGGTGGCGCGCAGCAGCTCGGTGCCGGGCACCTTGCTCCCGACCATGGGGCTGACACCGGCTGAGCCAGGGGCGAGCCGTTGGCTGGTTCCGCCCATTCCTTCGGGCCGGGCCCCCGGTGCTCTGGCCGTGGTCGACCTGGCCGGACGCCCCGTGCACGTGCGCATCGCCGGCTTCAGCCTTCGTGGGGCCACACGCGTGGCCGGCTCCGGGCTCCTCCCCCTCGATCCCGATGGCCTGCTCGTCGTCAGTTCCTCGTCGGCGGTGCCGTTGGGCTCGTCGCCGGTCGAAGTCGAGGCCGACGGACCGGTGGCGGTCGAGCTTGGTATCGCGCCGGCGAGGGCTCCGGGGACCGGCGAGGTTCCCGCTTGGCCCGTGCTGGGACCCGCGCCCTGAGCCTCGGGGCCCTGA
>JASHZK010000183.1 GCA_030042575.1 Acidimicrobiales bacterium | reverse complement strand
TGACGCCGTCATCGACCTCGAGAAGCTGCGTGTCCGTCCCCCCTGCATCGTAGAGACGACACGGCGTCCTTATTACTCGTCGATATCGCTACCCATCGCCTATTACCTCGACTGTGCCTTCATCGGGCACTTCCACGGCGAAAGCCCCGCCCGCCACATCGTACTCGTCGTCGACAAGGGTCCACCGCCCCCCATCGCTCGTTTGTGGCCCGAGTACGACCTGCCTGCGACCAAGGGTATGTCCGCCTACATCCAGCCGCAGCCACGGCATCATCGACGACGGCGACAACCCTGAAAACCTTGCGCAGTTTTCCCGCGAGTTGCTTTCGGGCCCGTTGTGTTCGGGCGGTCTTCGACACCCCGGAACCAGAAGACATCAATTCACCAGCCCGGACAGCATCGTTACCGTCCACCAGCAAGCTGTCGTGATCGGGGCATTGGCGTTTGGTTTGGCCAGGAACGTTACCTTCTCGAAGCGGCCGGACTCTTGGAGCTAAATGGACGACCTTCGACTCCTGCCACGCGAGGCGACCTCCTCGACGGACAGGCCGGCCACCATCCCACAGGCGACGAGCACCGCCAGGACGATGCCCACGGTGAAGGTCGTGGGCCAGTAGTTCAGCTTGACGGTATGGGTGCCGGCCGGGATATGGGCTTGGAGCATCACTCCGGCGAACTTCGACAGCGGCAGTGGTTTCCCGTCGATGCTGGCGTGCCAGCCGGGGACGTCAGTGAGGCGAAGACGCAGCACGGTGGGCCTGCTGGCATGGGTGGTGAGCTTCCATTCCGTCGGCACCGGATGGCTGACCTCGACCGGGGTACCCCGCGCCTCGACCGGGGGGAACGGGCCGCGCAAGGGCGCCGCGCTGAGAGTGGCTTGGGCGGCAGCGGGGACTCGATAGAGGTCCTCGTTGCCCACCTTCTCGACGAACAATGTGCCAGCGGGAGCCCGGGCAGACGGAGGTTCGAGGATGTAGCCCACTCCGTAGAGGCGAGCGAGACGGGCCGAATTCACCACCGGGCAGTACCACACCTTGGCGCCGAATGCGCTGAGCACCCCGGGGGCGTGGTGGGTGACCGTTTTCCAGGCCGTGGTGTACTCCTCAGGAGTGAGAGGATCGTAGACGGCGAGCTCGTCGATGTCGAAGGCCACGTTGACGTCGGGGTTCAGGCCCAACACGGTCCCCTTGACGGAGAACGGATTCTGGACGCACAGTCCTTTGCCTATGGCCACCAGCGAAGAGCCCACAGCTCGTTTGAGGCTTGTGACCGCCGGCGTGGCTTGGAGATAGTTTCTGCTGGACGAAGGCCAGGGCGCGCCGGCCGAGACGAGAAAGGCCGTCTCCGCCACAAGAAGAATGGCGCCTACCCAGATACCGGCGTTTCTGGCGAAACGGCCAGAGATGCCCTGCGGGTTGCGCAAGAGGACCCAGATGGCCCCTAGCACCAGCAATCCCACGATCGCGTCGACTGTCGGCCATACAAAGCTGTGGTTTCTGATGGTCGCATCGGCGCTGCTGAGACGTCCGCGGTCGAACAACCACAGCCCGGCGAGCACGAGGGACCACAGGACGAAGCCGGCCGTCGCCCAAAAGTGCACAGATCGGTCTCTCCACGACCTGACGAGCAGGTCCATGCCGAATCCGGAGAGCACGGCCATCCCGAAGGCCATGGGGACGAGAGCGAGGTGCCAACCAACCGTCTTGAGATGGGAGGTGTGGTCGAGGAAGGTGACGACGGGGCCGGCGAAGGTGATGGTCATGGTCACCACCACGACTACTGCCATCGCGATTACGTCCCTTCGACGCCAGAGCCGGATCAGCGCCAGGGTGGCAAGAGCCAGCGCGATGAGCCCCAAATAGGCCGCCGAGGCCGCGTAGAAGGAGCTGGTAGGCGACGTGCCGAACCACAGGTCGCCACTGATGGGCAGCCCGTTATATCCCTGGAGGAGTAGGTGGACTAGGACGTGGGAAGATCCCAATCCTGGCGCGCTGTTTGCCGCCCTTACCGAGCCCACCGTGAGCTGGGCGCTCGGCAGTGCGATCGGTGCCGCCAGCATGCCGCCGGCGGCCGTAGCCACGACCACGTCTCCCAGAGGACGTAACACTGGTTGACGGCCTCCGAAACCCGCACGACGAAGGACCAGTACGACCACGACGAACACGCAGAGCGCGCCGAGCACGATCCCGCAGGCATCCGGCTCGCCGGCGAAAAGGGCGAACATCAAGCAGACGGCGAAGAAGGCGATGTGACGGACCCGCCGTCCGCCGCGCAGGATCAGCAGAACAGCAGCGAAGAGCCACCCCGTCCACGACATCACCGACTCGACTGGCCAACCGAGCCAGGCGATGAACGGACCGCTCAGCTCATAGACAGTGGCCATGAAGGCGGCGCCCATGACCCCCAGCTTGAGGACCCGGCCCAGCACGTAGGCTCCTGTGCCGGCCACGAGAAGGGTCACGAACCATTGCATCGTGTAGGCCAGGCGCAGCGGGAACAGGTAAGCAACCAGCATGGAGAGGCTGAAAGGTGCCGACTGCCAATTGAAGGCCAACGGTAACCCCAGAGCGCTGTACGGGTTCCACAGTGGCAGCTGGCCGTGGTGAACTTGGGTCCACACCAACGAAGTCCAGGGGATCAACTCGTCGATCTGATCGTCTTGCTGGTAGCTGTGGACCGTTACCCCCGCCTGCTGGGTGAGACCGGATCTCGTCAGCTCGTCGAACGGGCCAAGGAAGATCCCGTGGAGCATCGCAGGCACGAGCACCAGCCAGCCGGCCAGAAGAACCCAGGTCAAACCCCCGACATCAGGTGCAACGCGCTGCCAGCGTGCGCTGAGAAATCCGCCAATCGGACTCGGTGGACGATGCCCATCCCGGCTGTGTGGCAACGAGGTCACCGAAGAGCCGCCCGCCAGCTGCACACGGCATCACCTTCAGGTCGCGACACTTGGATACCCTGCCCCACGGGAGCTGCGATTACCGCCCGTCGAAGGCGACGCCTGACAGTCCGCCCCGCATGGTGGCCAGTACCCCTCGATCGAGATCCGCCTCATGAGTCGATGATGGTCCGACTCAACTCGTCGTGGGAGCCCCGTCACCCTGGGCGAGGTGGCCGATACGCAGGAAAGGCTCCAGAGGCCGTCGTGCCCCGTCCCGCTTTCGGTGTCGGACTGGATCGTCCACCGGGCGCCGTTCCAGGGCTCGACGAGGGCTATACGACGGAGTCGGAGTTCTCGTAAGCGCCCACGGCCTGGCACGAGGTGGCCGACCCGCGCGACACGTCAGCGAGGCTGTTGTCCGCCGTCCCGTCGTCGGGGCTCGAGACCTTCGACCAGCTGGGTGCGACCGCCCGGGCCGGGGAGGCAGCGGCCGTCACCAAGAGTCCGAGGAGCGCCACGACCCTGGCGCCGCCCGTCGTCAGTCGCCGGTGACCCCTCTGTGACGGACCAACCACGGCTGTGCTCCTCCCGCCTTGGCTGGCGGTATCTCAGCAGGGATGAGAGCGGCCTGCGTCGTCAAAAAGAAGGATCTTGCCCTCCCCGGGAAGAAAGGCGGGCGTCAGCGGATGGAAGGCTGCCGTTTCTCCTTGATCTTGGCTGCCTTTCCGGTCCGACCCCGGAGGTAGTAGAGCTTGGCCCGACGGACGTCGCCCCTGCTCACGACTTCGATCCTGGCCAGGATGGGCGAGTGGACCGGGAAGGTGCGCTCGACGCCCACCCCGAAACTGACCTTGCGGACCGTGAACGTCTCTCGGGCACCGGAGCCCTGACGGCGGATGACCGGGCCCTGGAACACCTGGACCCGCTCGCGGTTGCCCTCCACCACGCGCACGTGGACCTTGACCGAGTCACCGGGACGGAAGTCCGGGACGTCGTCCCGCAGGCTTTCGCGGTCGACGATGTCGGTCGGGTTCATGGGGCGCGTCCTTGGGCGTTGGCAATCGAACGGCCCGAAGCGACGGTTCGCCTGGCCGAGTGGAACCCGGTGGACGAGAGCCCCGTGGGTTCCGGAGTCCCCGAGGATAGCGCCGTCAGGCGGGGCCGGGAGACGGCGGTCCGCCGGCCGGGCCGGAAGTGGACGAGCCGCCCGCCTCGGCCGCGGGGACCCCGCCGAGCTCGTCCAATGCCTGCTGCTCCTCGTCGGAGAGCCCGCCCCGGCGCTCGACGAGGTCGGGGCGGCGTTCCAGGGTGCGGCGCAGGGCCATGGCCCTGCGCCACCGGGCGATGCGTCGGTGGTCGCCCCGGCGCAGCACCTCGGGCACGGCCCAACCGCGGAATTGGGCTGGCCGCGTGTACTGGGGGTATTCGAGGAGCCCTTCTCCGAAGCTCTCGTCGGCTGTGGAGTCCATGTTGCCGAGCACACCGGGAAGAAGCCTCGTCACCGACTCCACCACCACGATGGCGGCCGCCTCCCCCCCGGCCAGGAGGTAGTCGCCGACCGACAGCTCACCGTCGACCAAGTGGTCGACCACCCGCTGGTCCACCCCTTCGTAGCGGCCGCACAACAGCGAGAAGCCGCCCGAGCCGGACGAGGCGGTGCCGGCCAGCTTCTGCACCAAATCCTGGTCGAGGAGCCGCCCCCCGGGCCCGAGCAGGTAAAGGGGCCGGGGCGGGTCGGCCTGCTCCACCGCGCCGAAGACAGGGCCGGGCATGAGGACCATGCCCGCCCCGCCGCCGTAGGGAACGTCGTCGACGCTGCGGCGGGCATCGGTGGCCGCCGAACGCAGGTCGCGCACCCGCAGGTCGAGCAGTCCCCGGCGGCGGGAGCGGCCGAGCAGCGAGGCGGCACAGAAGTGCTCGACCAGCTCGGGGAAGATGGTGAAGACGTCGATGCGCAGCGACACCGACCGGGTCATGCGCCGAACAGGCCCGCCGGGGCGTCGACGATCAGGCGACCGCCGCCGCGCCCCACCACGAAGCGCGCCGGGACCAGGCTTCCGTCCTCGAGCTCGAGCAGGTCACTGGCCGGGTTCGAAACCACCGCCGTCACCCGGCCCAGTGGCGCGCCGTCGGAGGCCCGCACCGCCGTCGCCCCCACCAGCTCGTGAACCCACAGCGCCTGCTCGTCGACGAGGGGGGCGGCCCGCAGCAGGCGACCCCGGTGGGCTTCGGCCCTCTGGCGATCGTGCACCCAGGCAAAGCACATGAGCCAGCGCCCCCCGAAGGGTCGGGCCGCTTCCACCCGCAGCGGCCCGCTGTCGGTTTCGAAGACGGCGCCCGGTACCGCCCGCTCGGGCCGGTTGCTCACCAGCTCGACCACGACCTCGCCTCCGAGGCCGTGGGGGCGCACCACTCGGCCCACTTCGAGCAGCGCCCCCGCCGCCGGTTGGGAGGCGCCGGCGGAGGTGTCGGGATTCTCCGTGGTCGTGTCAGTCGTCGACGAAATCGACGTTGGTCTCCACCCCGTCACGGGAGCCGGCCACGCGCACCAGGGTGCGGATGGCCTGGGCCACCCGCCCCCGGCGGCCGATCATGCGGCCCATGTCCCCGGGGGCGACATGGATGCGAAAGCGTGTGATGCGCCCGGAGTCGTCGGTCTCGATGACCACGGCGTCGGGCTCGTCGGCCAGGGAGCGAGCCAGGTACTCGAGCACAGAACGAGCCGTGCCGCCCTCGAGCCGGTTGCCCGCGTCGTCCAGGGCCTCGTCACCGGGACCGGCCTCATTGCCCAGATCGAGCCTGTTGCCGGGGTCCACCTGGTTGCCGGGGTCGACCCCGTTGCCCAGGTCGGTCCCGTAGCCGGGGTCGGCTTCGTTACCGGGTCCGGCGTCGGCGGCGGCGCTCATCGGGCTTTGGAGGCATTGAACTCGTCCCACGCCCCCGCGCTCTGCAGCAGCTTCTGGACCCGGTCGGTGGCCTGGGCACCTTGGCGCAACCACTTGACCGCCTTGGCGTTGTCGATCCGGATGACCGCAGACGGCTCGGAGCTCGATCGGCCTCGCGGGGCGTAGGTGCCCAGCACCTCGATGAACCGGCCGTCACGCGGCGAGCGGCTGTCCGCCGCCACCAGGCGGTAGGTCGGATGTTTGGTCTTGCCCATCCGCATGAGGCGGAGCTTCACGGCCACGGTGCATCTCCCTCGCAATCGGCGGTCCCGGAGGACCTCACATTCTGCCCTGCGGAGCGAACCCCGGCGAGACGCCCCTTCGGGCCCCGCGCTGTTCGGCCCCGGGGCGCTCAGCCCCGACGACCGGGGCGGTTGGCCTTGGGCGTGACCCGGCCACCTTTCTTCTTGGATTTCGCCGCCCTGGGCCCCTTGGGTCCCTCGACCTCCGGGGGGAGGGCGCGGCCGGCGAGCCCCTCGAGATCGCCGCCGCCGAGCAGCCCGGGTACCGGGGAGCTCTCCAGGGGGGAGAGGTCCCCCCGCAGGGTCCCGAGGTCGTCACCGGACGGTCCGGCCGATCCCAGCATCTCGGCCAGCGAGGCCACGGGGTCGGTCCCGGCCCCGCCCCGGCCCCTTCCTCCCCCGAAGAGGCCCGAGAACATGCCTGACGACTGCATCACAGCCCGGGCCTCTCTGAACTGACGCAGAAGCGAGTTGACCGCGGGCACGGTGGTGCCGCTCCCCCGGGCGATGCGCTGGCGCCTCGAGCCGTCCACCACCTCGGGATCGGCTCGCTCGGCCGGCGTCATGGACCGGATGATGGCCTCCACCTGGCCGACCTGGCGGTCGTCGAACAGGTCGCCGGCACCCTTGAGCTCCTTGGGCAGGCCGGGCAGCAGCGACAGGACGCCCCCGAGTGACCCGAGCTTCTTCACTTGCTGGAGCTGGGCCAGAAAGTCCTCCAACGTGAATTGTCCCTGAAGAAGGCGGGCGGCGCCCTCCTCGGCCACCTGTCGGTCGAATTGACGTTCGGCCTGTTCGATCAAGCTGAGCATGTCGCCCATGCCCAGGATGCGGCTGGCCATGCGGTCGGGGTGGAACAGGTCGAAGTCGCCCAGCCGTTCGCCGGTGGAGGCGAAGGCGATGGGCCGGCCCACCACCTCTTTGACGCTCAACGCCGCGCCGCCGCGGGCATCGCTGTCGAGCTTGGTGAGGATGACCCCGTCGAGGGAGAGGGCTTCGTGGAAGGCCCGGGCGGTGGACACCGCGTCCTGGCCCGTCATGGAGTCGATCACCAAGAAGGTGTAGTGGGGCGAGACCGCCGAAGAGATCTGGCGGACCTGCTCCATGAGCGCCTGGTCGATGGTGAGCCGTCCGGCGGTGTCGACGACGAGGACGTCGCGGCCGCGCCGGCGTGCCTCGGCCACCGCCGTCCGGGACACGGTCACCGGATCGGTGGCCTCGCTGAACACGGGCACTCCCGCCTCCTCGCCCAAGATGCGCAGCTGTTCCACGGCCGCCGGGCGTTGCAGGTCGGCACCGACGAGCATCGGGTTGCGGCCCTGGTGGCGGAACCAGCGGGCGAGCTTGGCCGACGTGGTGGTCTTGCCCGATCCCTGCAGGCCGGCCAACAGCACCACCGTCGGAGGCGCCGGCGCGTAGGTGATGCGCAGGGCCTCGCCACCGAGCACCCGCACCAGCTCCCGGTCGACGGCCTTCACCACCTGCTGGCCGGGGCTGAGGCTCCTCGACAGCTCCTCGCCCACCAGCCGGGCCCGGATGCCGTCCACCAACGACCGGGCCACACCCACCTCGACGTCCGCCTCGAGCAGCGCCGTGCGGATCTCGCCCAAGGCCTGGTCGACATCGGCCTCGCTCAGCCGTCCCCGGCTGCGCAGACGGCCGAGGATGCCTTCGAGACGGCCCGAGAGTGCGTCGAACATCAGTCGAACAGTGCTCCGACGAATTCGGCGGGCGAGAACGGAATCAGGTCCTCGGGGCCCTCACCCACACCGACCAGCTTGACCGGCAGGCCCAGCTCCCGTTCGATGGCCACCACGATGCCGCCTTTGGCCGTGCCGTCGAGCTTGGTCAGCACCACGCCGGTCACCCCCACGGCGTCGAGGAACTGCCGGGCCTGGTTGAGCCCGTTCTGCCCGGTGGTGGCGTCGAGGACGAGCAGCACTTCGGTGACCTTTCCCGGCGGGCGCTCGGCCACACGACGGATCTTCTTCAGCTCCTCGATCAGGTTCACCTTGGTGTGCAGCCGCCCGGCGGTGTCGGCCAGTACCAGGTCGTTGCCCCGCGCCGAGGCCCGTTGCACGGCGTCGAACACCACGGCGCTGGGATCACCACCCGGGCGCCCCCGCACCACCTCGGCCCCCACCCGCTCGCCCCATGTGTCCAGTTGCTCGCCGGCCGCCGCCCGGAACGTGTCGCCGGCGGCCAAGAGCACCGACCGGCCCATCGCCATCTGGGAGCGGGCCATCTTGCCGATGGTGGTGGTCTTCCCCACGCCGTTCACGCCGACGAACAGCCACACGTTGGTGGCTCCTTGGGCGAAGTGCAGCTCGGACCCGTCGGCGGCGACCAGGGACCGCTCGAGCTCTTCTCGCAGGGCGTCCACCACCGCCTGGGCGCCGCGCAGCTCTCCCGAGCGCAGCCGGGCTCGCAGGCCGTCGAGAAGCGCCGTGGTGGTGGCCACCCCCACGTCGGCCCGGAGCAATGCCTCTTCCAGTTCCTGCCAGGTGCGGTCGTCGACCGAGCCTCTCGACCGCATGGCCCGCAGATAACCCGACAGGGCGCCGCGGGTGCGATCCATGCCGTCGCGCAGCACGACGGGACCGGGGCCCGACGCCGCTGCGGCGTCGGCAGGGGGCACCGGAGCCTCGGTGGGGGCCGGAGAGGAGGCGATCGGCAGCGTCGCCGGTCGTGACGCTCCCGGGGAGCTCGGGCCTCGCGACCGGGCCCGTCGGCCCCGGCGCACGCCGGTGCGCAGGCCGAGGGCGACGAGGGCCACGAGGACGACGGCCAGGACGATCCAGAGGGCGAGCACAGCCTGGCGAGCCTAGCGACGCCCGCTACGGGTCCGGCGCCGTGCGGGCGGGTCGTCAGCCGACGGCCGCCGTCGCCTCCACCGGAGCCCGCTCGACCTTCTGGCTCACCACCTTGGACGAGCCCCCCGGCGTCATGGTGACCCCGTAGAGGGCATCGGCCGCCTCCATGGTGCGCTTCTGGTGGGAGACGACGATCAGCTGCGCCTCACCCCGGAACTCGTGGAGCAGGTCGAGAAAGCGGTGGAGGTTCACGTCGTCCAATGCGGCTTCGACTTCGTCGAGCAGATAGAAGGGCGAGGGACGGCTCCGGAAGACGGCGAAGAGAAAGGCCAGCGCCACCAACGACCGCTCACCGCCGGAGAGCAGCGACAGCTTGCGCACGTTCTTGCCCGCCGGCCGGGCCTCCACCTCTACGCCGGTGTCGAGAAGGTCGTCGGGCTCGGTCAAGGTGATGCGCCCGGTCCCGCCGGGGAACAGGGTGCCCACCAGCGCCTGGAAGTGGGCGTTCACGTCGGCGAAGGCCTCGGTGAACACGCGGATGATCTCGTCGTCGACTTCCCGGACGAGCTGTTGGAGCTCGCGGCGGGCCCGGCGCACGTCGTCGACCTGCTCGTCCAGGAAGCGGTGGCGCTCCTCCAGGCCGCTCAGCTCCTCCAGGGCCAGAGGGTTGACGGGGCCCAGGGCGGCCAGCTCCTGCTCCAGGGCGGCGGCCCGGGAGGCGGCGCTGTGACCCTCGGGTAGCTCCGGGCACGGGGCGCCCAGCGCCTCACGTGGGTCGCAACCGAGCTCGCGACGCAGCGCTTCGACGGCCGCTTCATGGCGGACGGCGGCTTCGGCCATGTCGAGGTCGAACGCCCCGATGCGCTGGCGGACCTCGCCGAGGGCGCTCTCGGCCTCCGAACGGCGCCGGCGCAAGGAGTCGAGCCGCTCGACTCCGGAGCGGACCTCGTCCACCTGGCGGGCCCGCAGCTCCTCGACCCGCTCGAGCAGGGCGCCGAGGCGCTCGCCGGCGCCCTGAAGCACCACCCCCAAACGGTCGACCACGGCCACGTCGGCCTCGATGCGCCGCCGACGGTCCCCCGCCGCCTCCCGCTCGGCCACGTGCCCGGCCAGTCGTCGCTCGACGTCGGCCAGCCGCGACCCCAACAGCGCCCGGCGTTCGGCCAGGGCCGCTCCCCGCACCTCGAGCTGGCGGGCGCTGTCGTCGAGCAGGCGGCGCCGTTCGTCGAGTGATCGGCGGGCGGCGGCCGACTCGGCCAGGCGGTGCCGGGCGTGATGGGCAGCGGCTTCCAGCTGCACCAGTCGGTCCTCCAGATCGGCCAGCCCGGCGGCGTCCCGCTCGTAGCGCTCGGCCACGGCGGCCCGCTGGCGCAGGGCTTCCGACCACTCGTTCTCGATCATCTCGAGCTCGGCGCTGACCCGGCGGCGGGCGGCGGCGGCGGCGGCCCGGCGCTCAG
>JASHZK010000182.1 GCA_030042575.1 Acidimicrobiales bacterium | reverse complement strand
GGGCGGTGGCGGGGGGGCGATCGGAGAGCACAGAGGCGGTAGAGGTAGAGGAGGCCCATCGTTGGCGGACGATCGCCGATTCGCTGGTCACCGGCTACGACCCAACAACCGGCCGTCATGAGCAGTTCGCCGGCTACGACCGGCTCGAGCCGTTGGTGGCGGCCGACGTGGGCCCGGTGCCCGTCCCCGCTGACCTGGTGCTGGGGCGCCACCGGCTGGCCGGTTCACAGATCGTCAAGCAAGCCGACGTGCTCATGGCCCACCACCTGGTGCCGGGGGCCATGGAGCCGGGTTCGCTGCTCCCCGACGTCGCCTTCTACGTCCCTCGTACCGTGCACGGCAGTTCCCTGTCACCGGCCGTGCACGCCTCGGTGCTGGCGCGAGCCGGGCGAAGCGAAGAGGCGGCACGGTGCCTGGAGCTGGCCCGGCGGGTGGACCTCGACGACCTGACCGGGACCAGCAGCGGCGGATTGCACATGGCGGCGCTCGGCGGCCTCTGGCAGGCGCTCGTCTTCGGCTTCGCCGGTTTGCGCGTCGAGCGTCCCGACGACCGTGCCCTGGTGGTGGCGCCCTGCCTGCCGGACCATTGGAAGGAGCTTCGGATCCGCCTCCTACGCCACGGCCGACCGCTGCGCCTCCGGTGCCGGAACGACGCCGTGCACGTGGCGTGTTCGGCGGCGATCACCGTCATGGCGGGAGGCGGTGCCCCGCGCCTGCTCGAGGCGCCGGGCGGCTGGGTGGAGGTCGAAGGTAAAGGACGGTGACGACATGACAGTGGACGGTGAAGAGGGCGCCTCGGCTCATCCGTCGAACCGCTTGGCGGTGTTGCTGGAGACGCCCGACGAGTCAGGTGCGTGGGAGCCGCTGGTGAAGCAGGTGGCGGGCCTGCTGGACCTGGTACCGTCCTACCTCGCCCTGCCCAGCGCCCCACACCGATGGTTGGAGGCTGTCCTCGGCGTGGCCTCTGTGTGCCCGGCTCCCGTGTTGGTCCTGCCGAGGACGCCACTGGTGGCAGCCGGCGAGGGGGCCGGCGGCGGAAGGCTCAGGGAGGCCCTTCTGGCTTCCGACGACTCAGCGGAGGCCGTGGGCGCCGCCCGATGGTGCTCTCGGCGCTTGGCCCGTCACCGGATCAGGTCGACCGTCGTGCTGGTGCTCACGGCGGAGACCGCACCGGTCATATGGGAGGGAGCCGGGCACAACGCCGCCGCCTGGCGGGCCGAGCGAGTGCGGCGACACGGTCTTCCTCATCAGATGAAGATCGTGCGTGGCGTCCCCGGGGAAGTGGTCAGGGCCCACTGCGCGGACGCCGATCTGGTGGTGCTCGTCTGGCGCCAGGTCGTCGACGACAACCGGGCACTGGTGGTGCGCGCCGTTCTCGACGAGGGCACGACGCAGCCGTGTTTGCTCCTGCCTCTCACCTGGGTCGAAGAGCGTCAGGGCCTACGACCGGCGACGAACAGGTGGGCTCCGGCGGCAGGCTGAGGGTGAGAAGTCCGCCGCTGTCCTCGAGCGTCACTCAGGAGGCCCGCACGTGGGTCACCCGCCGTCGGCGGAAGCCTGACAGGGGACCACGACCACCGGGCACCTGGCGTGGGAGACGCAGTGCTGGCTGACCGAGCCGAGCAGCATCCCGGCGAAGGCGCCGTGGCCGCGGCTTCCGACCACGAGCAGGTCCGCCCGCTCAGAAGCCTGTATCAGCGCCGGGGCTGAGGGCCCCTCCACGACCCGCTGGTGCACCTCGACGCCGGATTCGGTTCCCAGCTCCGATTCGACGACTGTCCGAAGCTCGTCACGCGCATCGCGTTCGGGGTCGAATCCCTCGGGCCACGGGACTGCCCCGAAGGAAGCCGGGCGCTGCCAGGCCGTCACCACCTCGAGAGCATCCCCGGTGAGCTGGGCCTGCTTCGCTGCCCAGCGCAGCGCCTCGACCGACGAGGGAGAACCGTCGACGCCCGCCACGATCAGGCCGGTCACCGTTCTCCCCTGACCCAGAAAAGGAACGTTGCTGGCACGAGCGAATTGTCCCGCATCGACGCGGCGGCCGATAGGGCCGAACAGCCCCTCGTGGTTGCCGGGCTCGGCCCTGGCCTTCACTGCTTGCTCCGGAAGGTCTCATGCTCTCCATGATGTGTTGCCGGTGCCGGAGCCACAGGGCCGTTCAGAACAAAAGGCACCATCGGGGCCGAACGGCACTGTTGGTGGCCTTGCCACTGGATCACGCTGAGTGGCATGTGGACCGATCAGCGAGGCTCGGAGATCCTGCTGGAGCCCGAATGCCTGCGCCTCCTGGCGGTGGCGGCCAAGCAGGGAGAAATCGGACGACTGGCGTACTGTCCTCCGGGCGGGCGAACACCCGTCGTCCAGCCGGTGAACTTCGTCTATCGCCAACGGCGGATCCTGGTGGCCCTCGGAGCGGGCGGGCTCGCAGACGCCGTTTCCAGAGGCCCGATGAGCTTCGAGGTGGACGGTTTCGACACGGATCGGGTGCAGTTCTGGAGCGTCTTGGCCCGCGGGTTGGCGGTTGCCCTCGGTGCCAGGGAAGCCGGAGTTTCGAAGGAATTCTGGCCCAACCCGCTCGTCCCCGTTCCCGGGGGACGCATCTGCGCCATCCGCATCGACACGGTCAGCGGGCGACGTTTCCTCGTTCGGTCGACCATCGCTCGCCTTGGTGCGGGCCGGAGCCAGGGCGGTCTCGACCCTGTTGGGGACGTGGCACTCCAGCCGGACATCGGAGGAAGTTGAGACGACGCTTCCGAGCCGGAGCTAGCCGGTGCGGTCCAGGTCCTCCTGGCGGAAGCGGTCCGCCCAGTTCTGGGAGACGACATCGGCCTGGCGGCGCATGGGCCCCTTGTCGCCGGTCAGTTCGCGCGGGGGGATGCCGAGAGCGTCGAGGACCCGTCCCAGGGTCGCCGCCCGGGCTCCCACGAATTCCTCGTAGATCACCCTCACCGGCTGGCGTCCGGTGGCGTTGAACCAGTCCTCCCATTTGGCGTCCCACCGATGGAGCTCCTCGACCAGGTGCTTGATGGCCCGGTAGTCGTACTGGGCCTCGGGCGTTTCGGAGCGGGCGTCCTCGGCGTCGCGCCAGCGCTGGGTTTGAATGGCCCGCCACAGAGAGACGGCCTGAGCCACCTTGTCGCGCCGACGGACGAAGACGACGCGCAGGTCGGGGAAGATGCTGTGCAGGGCCTGATTGAACATCAGGTTCTCCATCCCCGGTAGCTCCCTGACCCGGGCCCGGAAGTCGTCGAAGTAATTCCACATCACCTTGGAGCTGAAGACGCCGTTGGGGGTGGTGCCGCGGTGGACGGCGTAGTCGAACCAACCGGCGAACTCGCCTGGTCGTTCCGGCCGGCCCGGGTCGACGGGCGGCAGGCGCTCGGCGATGTCCTGCACCTCTGGCGCCTCGAAGTACTGGCGGGGCTGGCGGGGGAGACCGGTCGAGCGCAGCGCCTCGAAGAACTCGTCGGGGACCCCGGCCACCTCGGAGCCCTTGAGCAACTCGCAGAGCAGGGTGCTGCCGCTGCGCTGGGTGGCGCACACCAGAACGGCGAGGCCCTCCACCCGGGGCACGGGCACGGCGCCGGAGCCGCTGTTCGTTGTCGACATTGGCGATAGCTTAAGTCGGATTTAGCCGGGAATGGATGGATTAGGTTGTGGGCGATGGGCCGGCCCAACATCCTCTACGTCCACTCCCACGACACGGGCAGGTACGTCCAGCCATACGGGTACCAGGTTCCCACCCCCAACATCCAGCACCTCGCCGACCAGGGTGTCCTCTTCCGCCAGGCTTTCTGCGCCGCCCCCGTGTGCTCGGGGTCGCGAGCGGCCCTGCTCACCGGCCAGTGGACGCACTCGACGGGCATGTTGGGCCTGGCCCACCGTGGGTACCGGCTCGCCCACCCTGAACGTCACATCGTCCACGTCCTTCGCACGGGCGGGTACTGGTCCGGGCTCATCGGCGAGCAGCATGTGTCGGCTTCCCCCCACGACCTGGGATACGACTGGGTGGCGGACGTGGACTCCACCAAGAGCAACGACGTGGTCCCCGCTGCCACCGAAGCCATCGCCCGCCGAGCCAGGTCGGACGCCCCGTTCTTCCTGTCGGTGGGGTTCTTCGAGACCCACCGGGAGTATTTCGAGCCGACGTCGGTCCGTGACGCCCTCTACTCCCGACCTCCGGACTACATCGTCGACACCCCGGCCACCCGGCGGGACATGGCGTCGTTCAAGTCGAGCGCCCGCTCGCTCGACCAGGGGCTGGGCGCCGTCCTCAACGCCCTGGAGGAGCACTCGCTGGCCGACGACACCCTCGTCGTCTTCACGACCGATCACGGCCTGGCCCTGCCCAACGCCAAGGCGACCATGTACGACACGGGCATCGGCGTGATGCTGATCGTACGCGGGCCTGGCGGGTTCGAGAAGGGGAGGGTCTTCGACTGCATGGTGAGCCACCTCGATCTCTACCCGACCATGTGCGAGCTGGCCGCCGTCGACCCGCCCTCGTGGCTCGACGGCACCTCCCTGTTGCCCCTCGTAGGAGGCCAGGTGGACGAAGTGCGCAGTGAGGTCTTCGCCGAGGTGACCTATCACGCCGCCTACGAGCCCCAGAGGGCCATCAGGACGAAGCGCTACAAGTACATGCGGCGATTCGACGACACCCATCCGGGACGGGTCCTCGCCAATGTCGACGACGGACCCACCAAGGACGTCATGCTCGCCCACGGGTGGGCCGATCTCCGCCCCCCGGCCGAGGCCCTCTACGACCTCGTGCTCGACCCTGCCGAGGGCCACAACCGGATCCACGACCCCGCCCTGGCTGACGTGGCGGTCGATCTCCGTGGCCGGCTACGGGCCTGGATGGAGCGCACCGGCGATCCCCTCCTCGACGGACCGGTGCCTCCCGCGCCGGGCACCTTCTACAACACCGTCCAACAGACATCGGCGAGCGATCCGACCTTCCCCGAGACCACGCACAGCGCCACGCTCACCGGGCGTCCCCGACGTTCTGGTTGACCACTCCGAGCCTCACTGTCCCTCAGCCTCGCCTCAGGAAAGCTTGACCCTCCTCGAAGGTGCAGTTCCCCAATATTGTGGATTTCCCAGAGGTGGCACGCCCACCACGATGGTGTCAGGTGACGGAGCCGTGGGGAGCGGATCCCGTCCTGTTCCACAAGGGCCGGACCTGCTTCTCCCGGCATCGCGTCGGGGTTGCATCGATAGGCTTTTCTGGCTCGGATCCAGTCGTCGCCCGGCCGGGCACGGGCGACGCGGCGGCGAAGGTCTCGGCCAGCGACGAGAGGTCGTGGATCACCGATGGCGTGGATCGAGAACGTGGTGGGCAGGCAGGGTGCCGGTCGTGGTACCGGGCAGTGGAGCCCGTTAGGGAACGGCGCCGTCGGGTCAGGCCGAGCGCCGTGCCCGGGTATCAGCGTTGCAATGGCTAAAATGCCCAGCGTGTTCGACCCGGGGGGGAACGGGGTAGGGGGACATGACGCCCAGCTGCGGGTGCTGATCGTCGACGACCACGGGGTCCTGCGCGCCGGCACCCGGCAGGTCCTCGAGGCCGCCGGTGACATCTTGGTGGTGGGCGAAGCCGAGGACTCCAGCTTGGCCCTGGGCATCGTCGACGAGCTTCATCCCGATGTCGTTCTCATCGACGTCCGGCTACAGGACGGAAGTGGTATCGACCTCGCACGCAAGCTCCGAGCCGACTACCCCGGGGTGCAAGCCGTCATCCTCACCGCCTACGACGACGACCAATTCATCATGGACGCCTTTGACGCCGGTGTCACCGGTTATCTGCTCAAGACCATGAACCCCGGAGATCTGGTCAATGCCATACGGGCCGCCAGTCAGGGGACGACGGTGGTCGACCCCGTCCTGGCCCGTCGTATCTCGACCTTGCGCAACGCAGCCTCGCGCCCTCGGCTGACCGAACGAGAGCGGGACATCGTCGATCTCGTGACCCAGGGACTGTCCAACAAGGCCATTGCCGCTCGGCTGGGGGTGAGTACCAGGACGGTCGAGGGGCATCTGAACCATGTGTTCACCAAGCTCGGTGTCGAGTCACGCACCGCCCTGGCCCGGTTCGCTCTGGCCAGTGGGTTGAGCCAACTGGCCCCGCCCGGTCACTAGTAGAGCGTCCTCGGCGGTGGGTCCGCCCTGGTGGCCGTCTCCCCCCGGAGGTCAGCCCAGATAGCGGCGGATCAGCGAGGCGGGGACGGTGTAGGACGAGCCGGCCAGGATGGCGGTGTTGGACCCGGCCGCCGAGGGCAGGTCCTTCTGGAGGTCGATCGCCTCGTCCAAGACCCCGTCGGTGCCGCAATTCTCGGCACCGGGCACGGCGAAGGAGTTGTCGACCAGGGTCAGGTCCTTGATGGTGAGCAGCCCCTCGTCGGTGCTGGTCAGTTTCCCGGTGGAACCCTTGATCGGGGTGTTGGGCCC
>JASHZK010000181.1 GCA_030042575.1 Acidimicrobiales bacterium | reverse complement strand
TCGCTTCGTGCTGGTCGGGAGCCGGTCCCACCCTCCTCGGACTGTGCGACGGCGGGGAGGCCGAAAAGGTGCGGGCCGACATGGAGAAGGCCTTGGCAGAGCACGGGCTCAAGGGCGAGGTGCGCGTCCTCCACCCTGATCTCGAAGGCCTGGTGGTAGACGACCTCGAGGCGCCTCGGGGGCCAGGCCCGGCGCCGTTCGACGTGATGGCTGACGAATAGTCTGGCCGGGTGATCCCCGATCCCCGTGGAGTGAGGCGGCGCTTCCACATCCGGACCTTCGGTTGCCAGATGAACGAGCACGACTCCGAACGCATCGCCGACCTTCTCGTGGCCGACGGCATGGAGGCGACCGACGATCCCGACCAGGCCGACGTCCTCGTGTTCAACACCTGCTGCATCCGGGAGAACGCCGACAACCGGCTCTACGGAGAGCTCGGCCGGCTGAAGCCCCAGCTCGATCGTCGCCCAGGGACGATGGTGGCGGTGGCGGGCTGCCTCGCCCAAAAGGACCGGGAGCAGGTGCGCCGGAAAGCCCCCCATGTCGACGTGGTGTTCGGCACGCACAACATCGAGCGCGCTCCGGTGTTGCTTCGCCAGGCGGCCGACTCCGGACCGGTGGTGGAGGTCCTCGAGGCGCCCGTGACCGCCGACTGCGGCCAGACCACGGCACCCGGGCCGGGACCGGCCCGGCGCTCGGCGCACTCGGCCTGGGTCACGGTGCAGAGGGGCTGTGACAACTCGTGCGCCTTCTGCATCGTCCCCCAGGTGCGCGGACGCGAGGTGAGCCGTCCCTTCGACGAACTCGTTGCCGAGGTGCGCACGCTGGCCGGCCGCGGTGTGAGCGAGGTGACCCTGTTGGGACAGAACGTGAACTCTTATGGGCGCGACCTGACCAAGAGACGTCCCCTCTTCGCCGAGCTGCTGCGGGCGGTAGGGGCGGTCGAAGGCATCCGGCGGGTGCGCTTCACCAGTCCCCATCCCAAGGACCTGCGCCCGGAGACCATGGCGGCCATGGCCGAGACACCGGCGGTGTGCGAGCACCTGCACCTCCCTTTGCAGTCGGGGAGCGACCGGGTGCTCAAGTCCATGCGGCGGGGCTACACCTCGGCGCGCTACCTCGAGCGGCTGGCGGCGGCGCGCTCGGCCGTGCCCGACCTGGCCGTCACCACCGACATCATCGTGGGATTTCCGGGCGAGACCGAGGACGACTTCGCCGAGACGCTGGCAGTGGCGGCCGAGGCGTCCTACGACAGTGCCTACACCTTCGTCTTCTCCCCGCGTCCGGGGACGAGGGCGGCGGCCATGCCCGACCGCTTCGTGGACCGGGAGGTGGTGGCCGAGCGCTTCGAACGGCTTCGGGTCGTGGTGGAACGCTCGGCCTTGGCCCGCCACCGGGCTCGGGTGGGACGCCTGGAGGAGGTGTTGGTGGAAGGCCCCTCCAAGCGTGACCCGGCCGTGCGATCAGGACGGACCCGGCAGAACGCCTTGGTGCACTTCGTTCCCGACGCACGAGGCGGGCCCGCCGCCGGCGCCTACCTCGACGTGCACATCACCCAGGCGGGGCCGCACCACCTGATGGGTGAGCTGTCCACCGCCCCGTGAGCCCGACGCCGGCTGCTGACCCCGACCGTCGCCTGCCGGCGGGCCACGTGGCGTTGGTGGGGGTCACCGCCTCGGGCAAATCGGCCCTGGCGGCGGCCATGGCCCGGTCCCGTGAGGAGGCCGAGCTGGTGTCGGTGGACTCGATGGCGGTCTACCGCGAGATGGACATCGGGACGGCCAAGCCCACCGCGGCCGAACGCCGCGAGCTTCGTTACCACCTGCTCGACCTGGTCGATCCCGACGAGGAGTTCACCGTCCGGCAATTCCAGGTGGCCGCCGCCTCGGCCCTGGCCGGGATCGAGGGACGGGGGCACCGAGCCCTGCTCGTGGGGGGTACCGGCTTGTACCTGCGGGCCCTGACCGACTCGCTGGAGCTGCCCGGGCGTTGGCCGGAGCTGGCGGAGTGCCTCCGGGGCGAGGCCGAGGGTCCTGGTGGCGTGCCGGCTCTGCACGCCCGGCTGGCCGAGCTCGATCCTGTGGCTGCCTCCCGCATGGCCCCGACCAACGGCCGCCGGGTGGTGCGGGCCCTGGAGGTGACCTTGGGCTCAGGACGGCCGTTCTCGTCCTTTGGCCCCGGCCTCGGCACCTACGCGCCGACCCCCCTGCGCCTGGTGGGCATCCCCTTCGACCCGGCTGGGGCCGACCGGGCCATCGCCCGGCGCTTCGACCGCCTGCTCCAGCAGGGGCTCCTCGACGAGGTGCGGCGCTTGGCGGTGCGTCCCGGCGGGCTGTCGCGCACGGCGCGTCAAGCCCTGGGCTATGACGAACTGCTGGCCCACGTCGAGCATGGTGTGCCGCTCGAGGAGGCGGTGGACGAGGCCGTCCGCCGCACGCGGGCGCTGGCCCGCCGCCAATGGGCCTGGTTCCGCCGCGACCCGCGCATCGCGTGGCTCGACCCCAAGGACCACGAGCACGATCTGCTGGCCCAGCTGCTGGCCCACTGGGACGCCGCCGGATCCGACGGCGGAGGACGGGACCAGCCGGCGGCGGTGGGAGACTTGGCCTGATGCCAGAGGCGAGCCCGCTGCGGTTCACCAAGCACCACGGAGCGGGCAACGACTTTCTCGTCCTTCTCGACGCCGAGCGCCGCCGGGCGATCTCGGCCGCCGAAGCGCGCGTCCTGTGCCATCGGCACCTGGGCATCGGCGCCGACGGCGTGCTGCGGGCAGTTCCGGGACGGGACGGCACGGCGCTGGCCATGGACCTGCGCAATGCCGACGGCACGGTGGCCGAGATGAGCGGCAACGGGATCCGCTGCCTGGTGCAGGCGGCCGTCGCCGCCGGCTGGGTGCCGCCGGGCACGGTGGCGGTCGACACCGCCGCCGGACGTCGCCGGGTGGAGTACCGCGCCGGCGGCGAACCGGGTACCGGCTTCGGCCGGGTGGCGATGGGAGTGGCCGTGCTGGGGGCGGAGCTCGCGCTCGGCGAGCGGCGCGTGCAAGCGGCCCGGTCGGTGGACGTGGGCAACCCCCATCTGGTGCTGTTGGTCGACGGGGTCGTCGACGACGCCCTGGTTGCCGACGTGGGTCCCCGCCTCGGGCGCTCGGTGCCCGGCGGGGCCAACGTGGAGATGGTGTGGCCCATGGAGGAAGGCGAGCTGGGCATGCGGGTATGGGAGCGCGGTGTGGGGGAGACCTTGGCCTGCGGAACCGGCACCTGCGCGGCGGCGGCGGCTGCCGCGGGCTGGGGTCTCGGTGATGGGCGCTTCCTCGTGCACAACCCCGGTGGCGTCCTCGAGGTGGAGCTCACCGACGACGGGGTGCTCCTGGGCGGTCCCACGGTGATGGTGGGCGAAGTGACCGTCGACGAATCGGTTCTGGCCGCGCTGGTGACGAGCGTCACCGGGGCGCCCGGGGCGTCCGGGGCGGCCGACACGGGCGGAAGCGGCACGGTGCCGGTCGACCCGGTGAAGATCGACGTGGTGCCCGTCGAGGAGGTGACGGGGGGCCGGTGACGCTCATCGAGCGCCGGTTCCGCGAGCGCATCGTGCTCGTGGGCGTGGTCTTCCCGTGGACCTCGACCGACGCAGTGGAGTCCGACCTGGACGAGCTGGCGCTGCTGGTCGACACCGCCGGCGCCGATGTGGTCGCCCGCGTCGTCCAGCGCCGGGACCGCCCCGAGCCGGCCACGTTCGTGGGCCGGGGCAAGGCCGAGGAGCTGCATGAGACGTCGGAATCGGTCGACGCCGACACCGTGGTCTTCGACGACGAGCTCAGCCCGGCTCAGCAGCGCAACCTGGAGAAGCTCCTCGGTCGCACCGCCATCGACCGAACGGCGGTGATCCTCGACATCTTCGCCCAGAACGCCCGCAGCCAGGAGGGCAAGGCCCAGGTCGAACTGGCGCTCCTGCGTTACCGGCTGCCTCGGCTACGGGGACGGGGCATCGCCCTCTCCCAGCAGGCCGGTGGCATCGGGACCCGGGGGCCGGGGGAGACCCAGCTCGAGGTGGACCGCCGGCGCCTGCTGCGGCGCACGGCCCGCTTGGAAGCTGACCTGCGTACCTTGGGGGAGACCCGGCGGACCCAGCGCCGGGCCCGCCGGCGATCACGCCAGAAGTCGGTGTCGTTGGTGGGCTACACCAATGCCGGCAAGTCGACGCTCCTCAACCGGTTGACCGACGCCGAGGTGGCCGTGGAGAACCGGCTTTTCTCCACTCTCGACCCTCGTACCCGGCGACTGGAGCTGCCCGGGGGCGAGGCGGTGCTCGTCACCGACACGGTGGGCTTCGTCCGCAAGCTGCCCCACCAGCTCGTCGAGGCCTTTCGCTCCACTTTGGAGGAGGTGGGCGAGACGGACCTGCTGTTGCACGTGGTCGACGCGTCGGCCGAGGACCCCGAGGCGCAGATCGACGCTGTGCGCGGCGTGCTGACCGAGATCGATGCCACCGAGGTTCCCGAGTTGCTGGCCGTCAACAAGGCCGACCTGGCTCCGGTGGCGGCCCGGCGCCTGGCCGAGCGCCACGACGGGGCGATGGTGGTCTCGGCCCGCACCGGCGAAGGGATCAAGGCTCTGCTCGACTCCGTCGGAGCGCGCCTTCACCGGGCCGATCGAGCTGTGCGCCTCCGGGTGCCCTTCGAGCGTGGCGACGTCCTGGCCGCCTTGCACCGAGAGGGCGAAGTGGTCGAGGAGGTCCACGGCGAAGGTGCCACCATGCTCGAGGTCGTCCTCGACGACGCAGGGCGCGCCCGCTTCTCGGAGTTCTCGGCCTCGTGAGCCCTGCGTCCGACCGGCCGCCGGCGTCGTCCACAGGCGGGTTCGCCCCGCCGCCGTACCCCTATCACCAGCTCCAGGCACTGGCCGAGTTGGCGGCGCGCTCTCCCGGTGGACTGGTCGACCTGTCGGTGGGCACGCCCGGCGATCCGCCGCCACCGGCCGTGGTGGCCGCCCTGAGCGCTTCGGGTGCCGAGCGTGGCTATCCGTCCTCAGTGGGCTCGGTGGCGTTCCGGGAGGTGGCCGCCCGCTACCTGGGCCGCCGCTTCGCTACGACCGTGGCCTCCTCGGCGGTGGCGGCGTGTGTGGGCACCAAGGAGCTGGTGGCGTCGTTGGCCTGGCACCTGCGCCTGCGGTCCCCGGGACTCGACACCGTGCTCGGCCCGGCCCTGGCCTACCCGACCTATGCCATGGGCGCCACCTTGGCCGGCTGTCGCTACGTGGGCGTGCCGGCCCGTCCGGACGGGGCCGCGGATCTCGATGCGCTGTCCGACGGCGACGTGGCTCGGGCCCTGGTGCTGTGGGTGAACAGCCCGGCCAATCCCAGTGGAGCGCGGTCCGATCTGGGCCCGACGGTGCGCTGGGCGCGGCGCCACGGAGTGCCGGTGTGTTCCGACGAGTGCTACGCCGAGTACACCTGGGACGGCGATCCGGCCTCGGTGCTCGACCACGGAGTCGAAGGGGTGCTGGCCGTGCACTCGCTGTCCAAGCG
>JASHZK010000180.1 GCA_030042575.1 Acidimicrobiales bacterium | reverse complement strand
TGGGCCCCGCCCTCATCGATGGAGGCCCCGTATCTCCGGGCGGCGGTCTCGATGAGGTCTCTCGTCGTTCTCTCCACCAACCTTAAGACCTCGAAGTCCCGGCGGTGATCTGGGAACCGTTCGCTGAGCGCCTCGTAGTAACTGGTGCCGGAGACCTCCGCTGCCCAACACTCGCTCAGAGCACGCCGAAGGACATCGAGTTCCTCCATGCCGGCGCTCCCTTCTTCCGGACAACCCTTACTTTACGAGTCCTTCGGTGTTCCGAGGGAACCCGACCGAGCGCTCGGGCATGAATCCGAGCATCCACCAGCGAGCAGCAGTGACGCTCCGGGAGCTCTTAAGAGTCGGGGTGGCCGGATTTGAACCGGCGGCCTCCACGTCCCGAACGTGGCGCGCTAACCAAGCTGCGCTACACCCCGAAAGCCACCTGAGCAAGTTGGTGGCGAGTGAGATCCTACAGGCCCTAGGCGAGGGTCTCACCCCTCGGCGACTGCCTTGATCCGCTCGAGTGTACGAAGCATGTCCCGTTCGTTGCGGCGCTCGCGCAGGAAACCACCAAGTGGGCGCCAGATCCTGGTCAACAAGTTGTCGCCGAGATCAAAGGACTCGATCACGTCAGTGCCACCATCCGACGTAGCGTGAAACTCGTAGCGCCAGGTGTTCACCGGCCGGTTGGCCATTATCACCGCGAACTCGAATACTTGGCCGGGGAGGCACTGGGTGATCTGGCACGTCGTCCAGTAGAGAATCGGCCAGTTCTCGTTGCGCTTGACGTGGCCGCGGTAGCGGGCACCGACAGTAGGAGCACTGAAGCCGTCGATCCATTCGGCCTCTACCACTTCAGGGCTGTAATCACCCATTTTCGTGATGTCACTGACGAGCTCCCAGACTCTGTCGGGAGGGGCATCGATATGAAGGGTTACGGTGGCGCGCATTGGTCAATGCTCCTCCGCCTCGTCGGGTCCGCCGACGTGGGCAGCCACCACCTTGGCCACTCGACGACGGTCCATTTCCGCTATTCGAAGCTCCCATCCGTCGTGCATCAGACACTCCCCCTCTTCTGGGATATGGCCGAAGGCGTCGAAGAGAAAACCCCCGAGCGTCACGTACTCGCCCTCGGGCAGTTCCATCCCCAGACCAACCTTCAATTCGTCGATGGATATCCCGCCGTCCACTAACCAGCGCGTCTCGTCCACCCGGACCATGCCGGGCTCCTCGCCCACGTCCATTTCGTCGCGCAGCTCACCGACCAGCTCGGAGACGAGGTCCTTGATGGTGACGACACCGGCCACACCCCCGTACTCGTCCACGGCCACGGCGAATGCCCGGCGGTTGCGGCGCATGTCGGCGAGCACTTCGAGCACCAAACGTGACTCGGGGACGAGGAGGGGTTGGCGCAACCGCCGGGAGATGTCGAGCGGCGAGGGAGGCGACGGAGCCGAGGCTCCGTCGCCGCCGATCTCCCAACCGGCTCGGAGCAAATCATTGACGTAGAGCACGCCCACCAAGTTGTCCAAGTCGCCGTGGTAGACGGGAAAAGCGCTGTGGCCCGAGCGCCGAACCGCCTCGGCCACTTCCTCGGCCCGCACCGGGATGGCCAGTCCCACGACATCCACCCGGGGGGTCATCACCTCCCGCACGGCGGTGTCGCGTAGATCGGCCAGGGCGGTGAGGATGATCTGCTCTTGGTCCTCGCCGGGGCCCTCGCCGTTCGGCGGGGACCTGGGATCGGAAAGGCGGTCGGAGGACCGATGGCGTCGGAACACGCCTTGGGTCGTCAGACGTCGGTTGCAGGGGCCGGCACCAGCACGGGCACCGGTTGGAAGGAATCGTCGTGGTAGGTTTCTCCCGCCAGCAATGCGGAGGTGGCCCTCCGGATGCGCAGAGGATCGAGTGGCTTCACCAGCCAGCCCTCGGCGCCCGAGCGCTTGGCCAGGAAGACGTCGGCGCGCCGGTCGAGCAGCATCAGCACGGGCGCGGCGGGAAGGTTGCCGTAGGACTCCTCCAGCCGCAGCTCCAGGCACACGGCCATGCCCCCCATGTTGCCCATCTGCAGGTCCACCACGACCAGGTCCGGGGTGTGCTCGGTCACCGCCGGCGCCACATCGGGCCCGGAAGGCACCTCTACCAGCTCGGTTTCGGCGTCGCCGATCACCGCCGCGATCTCGGCCCGG
This sequence comes from Acidimicrobiales bacterium, assembly GCA_030042575.1. Taxonomy (GTDB): domain Bacteria; phylum Actinomycetota; class Acidimicrobiia; order Acidimicrobiales; family UBA8190; genus UBA8190. The sequence goes on along the minus strand of JASHZK010000180.1, from coordinate 1,175 downwards.
ACCGATGGGGCGTCGCTGGCTACCACGACGGTGCGCATCGGCTCAGGCTAACCCGGCGCTGTCGTCGGCGACCAGAGCCTGGGTGTTTCGAAGATGTGATCGGCCACCAGCCCCAGACCGCCCAGGTCGTGGACGTCTACGTCGAGAAGCGGCACTCGGACCACCGGCGAAGGCGCCACTGCAGTGACGAGATCGGCCACCATGCGCTCCTCGCGGACGTTCATGGCCTGCTGGTGGCGCAGGTTGGTGACCAGACCGGCGAGCACCGATCCCTCCGGCGCCTGCGGAAGCGACGACGCCGGACCGAAAGAGGGGTGGACCCGGTTCACCACGAGCCCTTCCACCGCCAGTCCGGCCTCGTTGAGCTTGTCAGCGAACCAACCGGCCTCTTCCACGGTGTCCGGCCGTGGCGACGTCACCAACACGAAGGCGGTGGTCTTCCGGCTCAACAGGCGGCGCATGTGGTCGGCCCGATGGCGAAAGCCCTCCTCCATCCCTTCGAAGGCCTGAAAGAAGGTGACGGCGTCCTGCACGATCTCGGCGCCGGCCACCTTGGAGATGGTGCGCAGGAGCGCCTGGGTGGCCACCGATACCGCTCGGAGGTAAGCCCGGGTGGGCATGAGCAGGACCTGGAAGAGCCGGTGGCCCAAGAAGCGGGTCAGGCGCCGAGGCGCGTCCAAGAAGTCAAGGGCGTTACGGCTGGGCGGGGTGTCCACCACGACCAGGTCGAAGTCGCCGCTCTCGGCCAGCTCATAGAGCTTCTCCATGGCCATGTATTCCTGGGTTCCCGAGAGCGCCCCGGAGAGGTTGCGGTACAGCCGGTTGGCCAGGATGCCCTCGGCCTGGCCCGGGGTCTCGGCGTAGCGCCGCACCAGCTCGTCGAAGGTCCCTTTGGGGTCCAACATCAAAGCCCACAGCCCACCGGGCCACGGGCCCTCGATGCGATGCGGCGCGTTGCCCAGCTTCTCGACGCCCAGGGCGTCGGCCAGGCGCCGCGCCGGGTCGATGGTCACCACACACGTACGCCGGCCCCGGCGAGCCCCTTCGACACCGAAGGCGGCCGACACGGTGGTCTTGCCCACTCCACCCGAGCCGCAACAGACCACGATGGCCCGCTCCTCGACCAGGGCCGCCAGCCCTCCGGCTCGCCCCGGGACGTAAGGAACGCTCACGTC
>JASHZK010000179.1 GCA_030042575.1 Acidimicrobiales bacterium | reverse complement strand
TCTTGCTTTGCTCGGAGGTTTCCGGCATCGACGAGGTTGCGGGCAATGTCCACACCGAGCACGTTGGCTCCCCGCTTGGCGGCGGGCACCGCCGTCGTGCCGTCCCCGCAGCCGAGGTCAAGCACGTCAGATCCCGGCATTACGTTGATCCGTGCTACGAGGGCATCTCCGCTGGCGCGCATGCTGGACGCGATTCTGGTGAAATCACCTTTCTCCCAGAGCGCCTGGTTGGGGTTCATCTTCCCTAGCTCGTCATCGTCGGAGGGCGGACCGGCTGCCGCTCGAATGCATTCCCACATCGTCCAACGGGCGCCCCGCCAAGGCAAGTACAGATTCTGAAGCGCGCGGTAATGTCCTGGGCGTGACGGGATACGGCCAGTTCTGCCCCGTGTCCAAGGCGGCCGAGATCATCTGCCAACGCTGGTCCCCCCTCATATTGAGGGAGGTGCTTTCAGGAAGTTCCCGTTTCAACGAGATTCGACGCGGTGTCCCCACGTGCTCTCCTGCCCTTCTCACCAAGCGCCTCCGAGAACTTGAGGCTGCCGGTGTCATCGAGCGAGGCTCAGACGGGACGACCTATGAGCCCACCGAAGCGGGACGAGAGCTGCTCCCGGTCATCTTGAGCCTCGGCATCTGGGGACAGCGATGGGCACGAAGTCACTACGGTCCCGAGGACCTGGACCCGGGCTTCCTTCTCTGGGATGTCCGTCGGTATCTGGCTCCCGGCCTCGATGACTCTAGAGTGGTGGTGCAGCTGATATTTCCTTCAGTGCCAGCAAAACGGCGCTTCTATTGGATCGTGGTCGACCCGCGAGAGGTCGATTTGTGTCTAACTGACCCCGGCCATGACGTGGATGTAGTGATCGAGGCGGATCTTCGCGCCCTGACCCAGGTTTGGATGGGGGATGCCAGATTCGTTGACGAGGTCGCGGATGGACGCATCGTGGTCCGAGGTCCGAAAAAACTCATCAGCCGTATCCCCAAGTGGTTTGGGCAAAACCCGATTATGGCTGGCGTGGAGCGCGGAACCGCCTGACTTATCCCGGGCAATGAATGCCGTGGGCCAAGACCCTGGACTGACTGTCGTACGACCCGAGGAACAATACTCTTCCGTTCGGCCAGTGTGATCACTCGTTACGGGCGACCTCGGGCCCCGTGATCCGATCGAGAATGGGAAATGTCGCGGCAATGATCGCCATCGACGCGGCCAGCCCTCCGATCACCGTGGTCCAGTACGAGAATCCCGGAAGACTGAAGGCGAGCCCGACCTGCGAGTGGAGGTAGAGGGCGGCTGCCAATAGCCCGACGACCATAGAGACGGCAGCGACAAGGACCAGGGGGAGCGTGCTCTCCAGCGCCACAACCCGGTGCAGGAGTTTTCGGGAAACCCCTGCCAGCCTGAGCAGGCTGAACGGCCGCCTCCGCTCAGTCAGACCTGCCGCGATGTTCACGGCCAGGCTGCATGCGGCAATGATCAGGCTGGCCACGATGGTCACGTCGGTCATGGCCTGGATCATGGTCAGCAGGCGCGCCGTGGAGGGACCGAGTGCCTCGACGGTCACCGGTGTGCCCAGGAGCGGGAATGCACGCTCGAGCTCCGTTCGCACCCGTTCGATCGCATCCGAAGACCCGCTCGTGGCGACGACGACCGCGTTCACAGGGAGGGAAGCGAGCTGCGTCGCCGTCAGGTTCCGGGAGGGCCAGGTCGTGGTCGACGCATGGGCGGTGTGCCCCAGGATCTTCGAAAGGAAGTATCCGACGGACACCACGGTGGCCCGCGGCGCGCATCGGCCGATGGCCGGAGTCGTGGCGAGCTCGTCGCAGGCGACGACTCCGAAAGATCGTCCCTCTTGCGTCTGGTCGGGAGCCTCATGGACAACCGCCACCCCTCGCACCCCGGGCGTCATCCGGAGCTCGTTGAAGACCGAGGGAGGAACGGAAGTCACCACGGATGCCGAGGGGCAGTCGGTAGTCGAAAAGGTGCAGAACGGGTCAACAAGGGTACCCAGACTGGCGTTCCCGGTGCTGCCTCCGGTTACTCGCGTCACCGAGCTGAGGGCACCGATCGCCGCGCTCGCGACGAAGAGGGCGATGACGAGGCCACTCACAAAACGGAATGCAGCTTTGGGGTTTTCGAGGAGGTGCCGACCGGCGATGAGCGTGGCGGGGCGACTCGCCCTTTTGGCGACGATCCGCGATCCGGCCGTTGTGAACCACGGTCCGGCCAGAACCAGACCCACGATCAGCAGCGCGAATCCGACGAGAAGCTCAAGAAGCTGGCCCCCGATGGCTCCGGGTTTGCCGGCCGCGTCGAAGTAGGCAAGGAAGGCGATACCCGCCAACAAGGGAAGGATCCGGGCGACCCTCGGAGGTCGCTTCCGGACCCGACGTGTCACTCCCAACGGCGAGATCTGTACCCGACGCAGCGCGAAACGTGCGGAGAAGACGGCGGCGATGGGGACTCCAACCACTGCGATGAGGATGTCGTCGGCGTGAAGGGAGAGGTCACCCTGTGCCAATGGGGCCCCGGTGAAGGGCACGTGGTACAGCAGTGGTCGAACTGCGAAGAAGAGTCCGAAACCGAGCACGACTCCGGCGATGGCGGCGATGACCGCTTCGACGGCCGAAATCGTCGAAATCTGGCGAGGAGTGGCGCCGACCAGCCGCATAGAGGCGAAGCGCTCTTCACGTCGGACGGCCGACAGTCGGCTCGCCGTCGCAATCAGGATCAGAACCGGCAGCAGGAGTGCCACCGCCCCGCCGGCCAGGATGAATTCCAGAACTGGCCCGCTGCCGACCACGCTTTGACATCCATAGCAATTGGCCAGGCCGTGGTGGATCGCCCCGATCTCGATGGCAGCCGGCTGCTTCGAGAGTTGGCCGACGCTGTGACCGATGACGATGATCAACGAGTTCGGCGACGGCAGTCCCGCCCTGCCAATGGTGCCCACCAGCCGACCGGGGTAGCGATCACGCAGCTCGTCGGCGGGCTGCGAGCGCAGCAGCCTCACCATCTCGGGCGAGGCGAAGTACTGGCCCGGACCAGGCAGGTGCGACATTCCGGGAGGGATGGGCGCGCCCGGCCCGGCCGCCGCCACGTCGATCTGGTCGATGAGCTGACCCCCGAACGAGTCGGTGCTCGGTTCCCACCACAAGCCGCGGGCTGGCGAGGTCGGCGGTGTCGGCTGCACCGCCGAGTTCAGCCAGGCACCCCGATCGCTCTGGGCGTGGAGACCATTGACGCCGGCAAACGCAGCCAGCAACAGGCCCACGCCGAGGGCGACCGCAGCGGCGGTGACGAGGACCCGAAGGAGGGCTTCACGACCACTCGCCAACGTCAGCCGGAAGCCGAGCCGAATCATGAGCCGACCGCCACCAGGCTGGCGACCCGCCCGTCGCGCACCATCACCTCGCGGTCGGCATAGGCGGCGACGCGGGGTTCGTGGGTGACGAGGACGATCGTGATTCTCTCCTCGCGGGCCACGCTGGTCATCAAGTTCATGACGAACTCGCCAGTCAGGGAGTCGAGTGAGCCGGTGGGCTCGTCGGCGAACAGCAAGTCGGGTTGCGCCACCATGCCCCGCGCCAGGGCGACCCGCTGGGCCTGGCCCCCTGACATCTCGCCCGCCCGGTGGCTCTCCAGCCCGTCGAGCTCGAGCCGGGCCAACCAGCTCCGCGCTTGGGCCAGGGCCTGTTGACGGCGCATGCCGCCCAGAAGGAGTGGGAGGGCGACGTTCTCCTCGGCTGTGAGCTCCGGGACGAGCTGTCCGAACTGGAAGACGAAGCCGAAACGGTCTCGGCGGAGCCGGCTTCGCTGCTCCTCGCGCAGCGCGTCGATGCGCTGGCCGTCGAAGATCACCCGGCCCGACGCGGGGACCAGGATGCCGGCGAGACAGTGGAGCAGCGTCGACTTGCCCGATCCGCTCGGACCCATCACGGCCAAGATCTCGCCCCGCCGGACGAGCAGGCTGGCATTACGCAACGCTGGGGTCTCGCCGAATGAGAGCACGAGGTCATGCGCCTCGATGATGGTGCCTCCGGGTGGGACGAGGGCAGAACCGTTGGGTGCCTTCATGAGGCCACCTCCGTGGCAAGGGCGGTGAGGCGAGCGGTCGTGAGGTCGATCCAGCGGAGGTCGGCCTCCAGATGGAACAGGCCGTGGTCGGCTAGGAGCGAGTCGATCAG
>JASHZK010000178.1 GCA_030042575.1 Acidimicrobiales bacterium | reverse complement strand
GAGGAGGCCGACGACAGCTGCTCGATCTCGCCTTCGTAGGCACGCACGTCGGTCTCCACCCCGCGCGACACGTAGACCTCGAGCTCTTCACCGGGCCGGGCCGAGCCGGCCAACCGGGTGGCGAGGTCGACCAGCTCACTCGGATCGCCGGCGAACGTGGAGGCGGCGCCCGGCGTGCGGACCGAGGGGACCGGCGCGACCTCAGCCACCGGCCGTGCCGCCCACCGTCATGGTGGTGACTCGGAGGGTGGGCGTGCCGCATCCGACCGGCACACTCTGGCCGTCCTTTCCGCACATGCCCGGCGTCATGGCGAAGTCGGCGGCGATGGCGTCGATCCGGCCCAGGATCTCGGGGCCGTTGCCGATCAGGTTGGCGTCGCGCAGGGGCTCGGTGATCCGGCCCTCTTCGATCAAATAGGCCTCGGTGGTCCCGAAGACGAAGTCCCCCGTGGTCGTGTCCACCTGCCCGCCGCCCAGGTGGGCCACGTAGATACCGCTGGGGGTCTGGGCCACGATCTCGTCGGGGTCCTCCTCGCCGCCGAGAAGGAAGGTGTTGGTCATCCGGACCATGGGCAGGTGCCGGTAGCTCTGGCGCCGGCCGTTGCCCGACGAGCTGCGACCCTCCTTGCGGGCCCGCAGGAGGTCCCACATGTAGTCGCTGAGCTCTCCGTTGGCGATGAGGACATTGCGCTGGGTGGGTCTGCCCTCGTCGTCCACCGACAAGGTGCCCCATTCCCGGTCCACCGTTCCGTCGTCCACCAGGGTGACGAGGGGACTGGCCACGGCCGTCCCCACCCTTCCGGTGTAGACCGACGCCTCCTTGGCGATGTGGTCCGCCTCCAGACCGTGCCCGCAGGCCTCGTGGAAGAGGACGCCCCCTCCACCCGCAGCCAGCACCACCGCCATCTCGCCGCTGGGTGCCGGGCGGGCCGACAGTTTGACCAGGGCCCGCCGGGCGGCGGTGGCGGCGGTCTCCTCCACGTCGACGAAATCGAACATCTCGAACCCACAGGTGAAGGCCTTGGACTCGAAGCCGGTCTGCATGCCGGTGTCACCCACCGCCACGCAGGAGACCAAGAAGCGCGACCGCACCTGGTCGTCGTCGACCAGCACGCCGTCACTGTTGGCCACGAGGAGGCGCCGCCTGCTGTCGGCATAGTTGACCGAGACCTGCTTGACGGCGTCGCCCGAAGACCGCGCCGCTTCGTCGGCGCGCTGGAGCAGCTCGATCTTGCGAGCCTTGGCCACCTCCTCGGGCAACACCTCCACCTGCCCGTGGCGGGGCACCGACCGGGGTTCCAAGGCGACCACCTTGGTCCGGCCGCCGCGTTCGCGAGCCACCGCCGAGGCGACCTCGGCCGCCGACAGCAGACCGGACTCCGACAGGTCGGCGGTGTGGGCATAGCCGGTGGTCTCCCCCACCACCACCCGCACCCCCGCACCACGGTCGCGGCCGGAGGAGAGCTCTTCGATCCGGCCGTCGTCGAGGGAGGCAGCCGTGCCGCGCCGGTCCTCGGCGAAGATCTCGGCGAACTCGGCTCCTCCAGCCAGGGCCGCCGCCAGCACCCGCTCCACGACAGGTGTCTCCACCAAAGGAGATGCGCTCATCCCGTCAGCGTATGGTACCGACGTGCCCATCGAGATCGGCCTGGCGGCCAAAGCCTCGGCCGTCGTGAACAGCGCCGACACGGCCCGGGCCATGCGCACCGGCGACGTGGAGGTCCTGGCCACCCCCCGGCTGGTCGCCCTGTGCGAGGAGGCCTGCTGCCTGGCCCTGGACGGGGCCCTTCCGCTGGAGCAGACCACGGTCGGGGTCAGGGTCCAGCTCGATCACCTGGCCCCGCTGCAGGTGGGCTCGACCGTGACGACCGAGGCCACCTTGGAGAGGGTCGAGGGCCGTCGCCTGGGCTTCACCGTCTCGGCCTCCGACAGCGCCGGCCTGGTGGCGGCAGGCCGCATGACCCGGGTGGTGGTGGACCGAGCGGCCTTCCTGGCCAAGGCCCGCTGAACAGCGACTCGAGCCTCCCGGGCGGGCGACCGGCTCGCCCTGGAGCGGGCGGGCCTCGGTGAAGGGATGGAGCCAGGCAGGGCGCGGTAGGTTGGAATCGAGCTCGGCACCACGATTGGCCGGGCCGCTCGGACCCGGCACAGGCGCATGCTCCTCGACGACATCGACGACCCAGCTCATCTGCGGGCGCTGTCGTATTCCCAGCTGGAACAGCTGGCCACCGAGATCCGGAGCTTCATCGTCGACACGGTGACCACCACCAGCGGGCACCTGGGGTCCAATCTGGGCGTGGTCGAGCTGACCCTGGCGTTACATCGGGTGTTCAATTCGCCACAAGACGTCATCCTGTGGGACACCGGCCATCAGGCCTACGTCCACAAGCTGGTGACCGGGCGCAAGGGGAGGTTCGGGACCCTGCGCCAGGCCGGGGGGATCTCCGGCTACCCCTGCCGCCGGGAGTCGCCCCACGACTGGATCGAGAACAGCCACGCCTCCACGGCCTTGAGCTACGCCCAGGGCCTGGCCGAGGGATTCCGCTGTCGCGCCGAGGACCGCCGCGTGGTGGCGGTGATCGGCGACGGCTCGCTCACCGGTGGCATGGCCTACGAGGCGCTCAACAACCTGGGCCACGCCCGGAGCCGTGTGATCATCGTGCTCAACGACAACGGCCGTTCCTACGCCCCCACGGTGTCGCGTCTGTCGGAAGGGCTCACCAATCTGCGGCTCAACCCCTCGTACGTCAACGCCCGGGAACGAGCCCGCCGACTGCTGCGGCGGATCCCCTTGGTGGGAGGGGCGGCCTACTCCTCGGTGCACGGGCTCACGAGTGCCGTGCGCGAGATCGTCACCCCCCACCGGTTCTTCGAGGTGCTGGGCATCCGTTACGCCGGGCCCATCGACGGCCACGACATCGCCGGCATGGAGCAGGTGCTCGCTCACGCCGCCGAGTGGGATGGTCCGATCCTGGTGCACGTCCTCACCCAAAAAGGGCGCGGCTACGGGCCGGCCGAGGAGGACGAGATCCAACGCCTGCACGACTTCAAGGTGCAGCCCTCGCCCGTGGCGCCCTCGGCCCTG
>JASHZK010000177.1 GCA_030042575.1 Acidimicrobiales bacterium | reverse complement strand
TCGAACGAGCTGCCCGTCTGCGTGACCGGCTGGCGGTGCTGCGAGTCGCCGTCGAGGGTCAGCAGGTGGTCACCGAGCGACCTGAGGACCTCGACGTGGTGGGGGTGGCCGAGGATCCCCTGGAGGCAGCCGTGTGCGTGTTCCACGTGCGCCGGGGGCGGGTCGTGGGCCGCCGGGCCTTCGTCATCGACAAGGTGGAGGACCTGACCACGGGCCAGCTGGTGGGCCGGGTGCTCGAGGAGCTCTACGCCGACACGGCCGCTCGACCGGCTTCACCGCCACGGCCACGGCGACGATCGGCCGGCACCGATCGAAGCGGCTGGACGTCGGGTGCCGGCGATCCCGAGCTGCTCGCCGTTATGGACCGGGGGCCACAAGCTCCGGCACGAGCCGGGGGAGAGGAACAAGCCAGCTGGCCGCGTTCGGTGCTGGTGCCGCAGCTGCCGGACGACGCCGAGGCCTGGGAGGGACTGCTGTCGGCCCGGCGAGGAGGACGGGTCGACCTGCGGGTTCCTCAGCGAGGGGGCAAACGGGCCCTGATGGAGACGGTGGCCCGCAACGCCGGGGAGGAGCTGGCCCGGCACCGCCTGCGACGGACCTCGGACCACGACAGTCGCCGTCGGGCTCTCGAATCGCTCCGGGTGGCCCTCGCTCTGGCGGAGGCCCCGTTACGGATCGAGTGCTACGACATGAGCCATCTGCAGGGCACCGACTACGTCGGATCCATGGTCGTCTTGGAGGACGGGCTACCTCGAAAGTCGGAATACCGGCGCTTCCGCATCCGCGACGTCCCGGGCAACGACGACTACGCCGCCATGGAGGAGGTCCTCAGCCGCCGCCTCGGTGCGCTCGTGGCCGCCCGCCACGACAGCGTCGACGGGGGCTCTGTCCGCCACGCCCGGCGCTTCGCCTACCCGCCGCAGCTCCTGCTCCTCGACGGCGGAAAGGGCCAGCTGAGCGTGGGGGTGCGCGTGCTCGAGCGCCTCGGCCTGTCCGACCAGATCGCCGTGGCCGCCCTGGCCAAGACCTTCGAGGAGGTCTACGTCCCGGGCCGCCCCGATCCCCTCGACATCCCCCGTGGCTCCGAGGCGCTGTTCCTGCTCCAGCAGATCCGCGACGAGGCGCACCGCTTCGCCATCTCCTATCACCGGACCCTGCGGGCACGCCGCATGACGACGAGCCTCCTCGACGGGATCCCCGGGCTGGGCCCGGTGCGCCGGGCCCGGCTCCTGCGGGAGCTGGGCAGCCTCAGGGCGGTGCGTTCCACCTCGTTGCAGGAGCTCCAAGCCCTGCGGTGGCTGCCCGACCCGGTGGCCCGGGCCGTCCACCAGCGTCTGCACTCCGTGGGGGGCGCCCCTTTGGCCACCGGGGTCCTCCCCGCAGGTGGCAGCCGCCCCCGTGGCGGCCCCGCCGCCATCGGCCCTTCCGGCTCCGGGGCGGGCGAGGATGGAGGGCCGTGATCGAGTACCTCGTCATCGCCGGTATGTCCGGTGCCGGCCGCTCCACGGCGGCGGCCGCCCTGGAGGACGCCGGTTGGTACGTCATCGACAACATGCCGCCGTCGCTCTTGGCCGGCGTGGACTCCGCCCTGGGCCAGATCGACTCGGGCCAGCAGCGGGTGGCGGTGGTGGTGGGCCGGGGCGGGGGCGGGCAGGTGGCCGACGTGCTGCCCGCCCTCGACGTCCTGGCCGAAAGGGGCTACCGGGTGCGGGTGCTGTACCTGGACGCTCCCCAGGACGTGCTGGTGCGCCGATACGAAGGCACGCGCCGACGCCATCCCATCGCCGGGACCGGGGTGGAAGAGGCCGTGGCCGACGAGCGGCGGCTGCTCGAGCCGGTGCGCAACCGGGCGGACGTGGTGCTGGACACCGGGCAGCTCAACGTCAACCAGCTGCGCACCCGGGTGCTGTCGCTCTTCGGCCAACAAGACGGCGAGGGGCTGCACACCTCGGTCGTGTCCTTCGGCTACAAGCACGGCCTGCCGCTGGACGCCGACCTGGTCTTCGACTGCCGGTTCCTCCCCAATCCCAACTGGGTGGAGGAATTGCGGCCGTTCACCGGGCTGGACGCACCGGTGCGGGCCTACGTGCTCCAGCAGAAGGAGACGACCCGGTTCCTCGACCAGCTCGACGAGCTCCTCGGCACCCTGCTGCCCGCCTTTGAGGCAGAGGGCAAGTCGTACCTGACCGTCGCCATGGGCTGCACCGGGGGACGCCACCGGTCGGTGGTGCTGGCCGAGGAGCTGGCCACCCGCTTGGCGGCCCGGGGGGCCCGACCCATCGTCTCCCACCGGGACCTGGACCGGTGAGGGCGTGAACCCGTCGGGGCCGGCCCTGGTGGCGGTGGGAGGTGGGCACGGCCTGGCCGCCACCCTGCGAGCGGCGCGGCGCTTCGCCTCCTCGGTCACGGCCGTGGTCTCGGTGGCCGACGACGGCGGCTCCTCGGGTCAGCTGCGCCGGCAGTACGGCATCGCCCCCCCGGGTGACCTACGGCGCTGTCTGGTGGCGCTGGCCGCCGAGGACTCGCTTTTGGGACAGGCCTTCGAGCACCGCTTCGACGGCGAGGGCCTCGACGGCCACGCCATGGGCAACCTGCTCATCGCCGGACTGGTGGCGGCGACCGGCGACCTCCAACGGGCTCTGGACGAGGCCGGCCGCCTTCTCGGGGTCGAGGGACGGGTTGTGCCGGCCACCGAGGATCCGGTCGTGCTCAAGGCCACCTCCGACACCGGCGAGATCGAGGGGCAGAGCGCCGTGACCCGTACCCCCCACATCCGCCGAGTGTCACTGGTGCCCGCCGACCCACCGGCATCGCCCCAGGCCCTGGCCGCCCTGGCCCGGGCCGAGCTGGTGGTCATCGGACCGGGTTCGTTGTTCACCAGCTTGCTGGCCGCCCTGGCCGTTCCGGCCCTGGGCCAGGCCCTGCGGCGGTCCCCGGGCCGGTGCGTGTACGTGGCCAACCTCCGGCCCCAGCCGGCCGAGACCGAGGGCTTCGACGTGGCCGCCCATGTGGACGCTCTGGCTGCCCACGGGGTGGAGGTGGAGGTGGTCCTGGCCGACACGGCGGAGATCGCCCTGGGACGGCCGTCCGTGCCGGTGGTGGAGGTGCCGTTGCACCGTCCTGACGGTGGCTACGGGCACGACCCGGCCAGATTGGCGGCGGCGTTGGCGGGTCTGGTCGGATAGATGAAGGCGGCCTGGGGAGATCGCAGATGACGGTGAGGGTGGGGATCAACGGCTTCGGCCGTATCGGGAGGAATTTCCTGCGCGCCGTCCACGCCCAGGGCGCCGAGCTCGAGGTCGTGGCCGTGAACGACCTGACCGACGTGGCCACCAACGCCCATCTGCTGCGGTTCGACTCCACCCACGGCCGGTTCGGGGTCGAGGTCAGCGTCGAGGGGGAGAACATGGTCGTGGGCGGTCGGCCGGTGAGGGTGCTGGCCGAGTCCGAGCCCAAGGCGGTTCCCTGGCGCGAGCTGGGGGTGGAGGTGGTGGTGGAGTCGACCGGCCGCTTCACCAAGCGGGACGATGCCGCCGCCCACCTCGAGGGCGGGGCCCGCCGGGTCGTCGTCTCGGCACCGGTGGGCGACGCCGACGCCACTTTCGTGATCGGGGTGAACGACGCCGACTTCGACCCGCTCCGCCACGTGGTCGTGTCCAATGCATCTTGCACGACCAATTGTTTCGTGCCCATGGTCAAGGTGGTCGACGACGCCTTCGGCATCGCCGGCGGCCTCATGACCACCGTGCACGCCTACACCAACGACCAGAACCTGCTCGACCTCACCCACCGGGACCTTCGCCGAGCCCGGGCCGCCGCCCACAACATCGTCCCCGCCTCCACGGGCGCGGCCCGCGCCACCGGCCTGGTCCTGGAGGCCATGAAGGGCAAGCTCGACGGCACCGCCCTGCGGGTCCCGGTCGTAGACGGCTCGATCACCGACCTCACCGCTCTGGTGGCCGGGTCCGTGTCGACCGCCGATGTGAATCGGGCGTTCACCGAGGCGGCCACCGACAGCCCCCTGGCCCGCGTGCTCGAGTACAGCACCGAGCCCCTGGTCTCCTCGGACGTCGTGGGCAACCCCGCCTCGTGCATCTTCGACTCCGGGCTCACCATGACCGTGCCCGTGCCCGGCGACCAGACCCTGGTCAAGGTCTTCGGCTGGTACGACAACGAGTGGGGATACTCGTGCCGCCTGGTGGACCTGGTGGCCCTCGTGGGTGGCCGGTGAGGCGCCGGGCTGCCCGATCGGAGCAGTCGTAACCGGCCATGGGAGCGAGCCCCCACAGCGGTCCGCTGGCCGGGATCCCGCTGCTGGAAGACCTGCCCGAGCCGGCGGGGAAACGGGTGCTGGTACGGGTGGACTTCAACGTGCCGTTGGGGCGCCGCCCCGACGGCACCCGAGTGGTCGACGACGACTTCCGCATCCGCGCCGCCCTACCCACCCTGCAGTGGTTGACCGGACGTGGCGCACAGGTCACCACCTGCACCCACCTCGGCCGTCCCAAAGGCGCCCCCGACCCTCGCTACGACGTGGCCCCGGTGCGGGCCCGCCTGGCCCAGTTAGCCCCCGGAGTGGAGCTCGCCGAGAACCTGCGATTCGACCGGGGCGAGGAGTCCA
>JASHZK010000176.1 GCA_030042575.1 Acidimicrobiales bacterium | reverse complement strand
GGTTCGTGTAGAGGGTCTCCCCCCGGGAGAACATGGTCGGCCCGGCGAACTTGGTGTCGGAGACCTTGTAGTCGACGAAGCGGCGGCGCATGGTCAGGTGGTCGCCGGCGAAGATGCGCGGACCGGCGAACCACCATTCGTCCCCACCGAAGATCATGTGCGTGCCGGGTATGTGGCCCACGATGGCCGGCCCGGCTCCGTGGCCCACGTCGCAGCAGATGGTGAACGACTGGGGGGCGACGATCCGTCCGAACTCCGAAGCGGCGGCGTACTCGTCGTCGAAGTGCAGAGGGTTCGGGTACTGCATGCCCTGGACCCACCGCCTGATGTCGGTCAGGGTCACGGGCTCCTTCAGCTGCCCGCCCCCCACGGGCTTCCCGATGTACCGATCGACATCGGACGTGTCGAACTCGATGCTCTCTTCCACCTGGGCCATGGCGCACCCCCCGGGCCGCCCAAGTCTGGCACACCGGGCCAATTCCGGCCCGGGGCCGAAGACACCGGGAACCAGGCCGCTAGGCGTTCACGTCCACCACGACCCGACCCCGGATCCGGCCGGCCACGATGTCCTCGGCCAGCTCGGGCAGGCGTCGAAGCGGCTCGACCGTGGTGAGCGAGTCGAGCAGGTCCATGGGCAGGTCGCTCCCCAGACGGTCCCAGGCCCTCTGGCGGAGCCGGGTGGGGCACATCACCGATTCGACTCCCAGCAAGTTCACCCCGCGCAGGATGAAAGGGAGCACGGTGGTGGCCAGATCGGTCCCCCCCGTCAAGCCGCATGAAGCGACCGAGCCCCGGTAGCGCAGACCCCGCAGCACGGCAGCGAGGGTCTCTCCCCCCACCACGTCGACGGCACCGGCCCAGGACTCCGTGTCGAGGGGGCGGCCCGAAGCCACTGTCAGATCAGCGCGATCGACGATGGTCGACGCCCCCAGGGAGCGCAAGAAGCCGTGCATCTCCGCCCGGCCCGTCGACGCCGCCACCTGGTACCCGAGCGTGGCCAGGATGGCGACGGCGATGCTCCCCACTCCGCCACTCGCCCCCGTGACCAGGACCGGCAGGTCGCCGGAGTCGTCCAGCCCTTGATGTTCGAGGGCCAGCACACACAGCATGGCGGTGAGACCCGCCGTGCCCACGGCCATGGACTGGAGCAGGCTGAGCGCCTCCGGTCTGGGCAGCAACCACTCCGACCGCAGACGCTGGCGCTGGGTGTAGCCACCAGGATGGGTCTCCGACAGACCCCAACCCGTGACGATGACCTCGTCGCCCGGTTTCCAGGACTCGGACTCCGAGTGCTCCACCGTGCCGGCCAGGTCGATGCCGCACACCATGGGGTAGCGGCGGACGATGCGGCCCTTGCCCGTGACCGCCAGCCCGTCTTTGTAGTTGACGCTCGAGTACTGCACGGCCACGACGACGTCGCCCGCAGGCAGATCGTCGTCGGCCAGCTGGACCAGCCCAGCCTGTGAGCGGCCGTCGACCTCGTGGGCCACGATGGCCGAAACGCTCATGGCCGCACAGTATCCCGTGCCCGACAGGACGGCCGATGCCGGTGCACCGCTGCGAGCGGTGACGGCCCATCGAGTCGTGCTTGACTACTCGGCTTGTGAGTCCTGGGCGCAACCCGAAGAGCCGGCGCCGCGCCGGTGGGCCTCTGGCACTGGTGATGGTGGTGGTCCTGGTGGTGGCCGGCTGTGGCCGGACCTCCACGGCCAGTCCGACGGCGAGGCACCCTCTTCTGGCCGCCCCCGGGGGGGCCAACCCCGACGACGGGCCTGTCGGGCCGCTCCAAGCCCCGGGAGGACCGTTCCTCGAGGATCGCTACGGGCGCGCCGTGCTGATGCACGGCGTGAACCTCGTCTACAAAGTGGCTCCTTACGAGGTCGAGGTGGGTGGCAGCGCTGTCAACGACCTGACCGACGCCGAGGTGCAGCGAATGGCGTCACTCGGCTTCGACGTGGTGCGCCTGGGGATCATCTGGAAGGGTCTCGAGCCGGGTACCGCCGCCATGAACGACAGGGCCATCTGCACGCCAGGGCGTCCTCGCTCGTCGGGACCCGGGCAGTTCAACGCCGCCGTGTTCAATGCCTACATCCAGCGGCTCGACGCCACCGTGGCCTTACTGGGTCGATACGGCATCTACTCCATCATCGACATGCACCAGGATGTCTACAGCGACGTGTTCGGCGGCGAGGGGGCACCCGACTGGGCCGTGTGCACCGATGGGGTGACACCGAAGCCCCAGCTCGACGTGCCCAACTGGAGTGTGAACCTCCAGGGCCCGGGGGTCGTCACCGCCTATGAGCACTTCTGGCGCAACAACGTGGTGGGCAACCTGCAGGGCGAGTTCGACACGATATGGGCGAAGGTGGCCGGCAATTTCCGTGACAACCCGTGGGTGATCGGCTATGACCCGTACAACGAGCCCTACGGCCAAGGTGTCGAACCGTACGGCAACGGGGCCAGCTTCGACGCCGAGCTCGAGTGCTTCTATACCGGCACCTCCGACCCGGGCCTGGACCAATCACACAAGCGAGTTTCCTGCCCTGCCGACGACCCCAAAGTAGGGCTCATCCCCCGGATCGAGAAAGCCGACCCCAACCACCTCATCTTCTACGAGGGCAACTACACCACCGACTCCGGGCCGCCCAATCACATCGGCCCGATGTCGTTTCCGAATCTGGTTCTCAACTTCCACGACTACTGCTTCCTGCACGTGCCCAACGGGCCCGAACCGTCGTCCTTCGACACCGTATGCCCCCCACTGGAGAACCTGGTTTTCGACGAGCACCTCGAGCAGGCCCGGCGGGACGCCACCCCCCAGCAGCCAGCCGGCCTGCCGGCCTTCCTCACCGAGTTCGGGGCCACCACCGATGTCGCCGACCTGGCCCGGGTGACCGCCGACGCCGACGCCCACCTGATCGGCTGGACGTACTGGCAATGGCTGCTCTACGACGACCCCACCGGGTCCCACACCGCCGGCCTGTGGCCACCCTCGGCGCCCACGGCCGCCATGCTGTCGGTGCTGTCACAGGCCTATCCGTCAGCGGTGGCAGGCACGCCCCTGTCCCTGAACTTCAACCCCGGCACCGGCGTCTTCCACTTCTCCTACCGCAGCGATC
Organism: Acidimicrobiales bacterium; assembly: GCA_030042575.1. GTDB lineage: Bacteria > Actinomycetota > Acidimicrobiia > Acidimicrobiales > UBA8190 > UBA8190. The sequence goes on along the minus strand of JASHZK010000176.1, from coordinate 469 downwards.
CCCACATCGCCCAACCGACCGTCGTCTTCGTGCCGCTGTCGACCCACTATCCCCACGGCTACTGCGCCACCACGGCGGGAGGTCGCATCAGCTCGGCGCCCGGTTCGCAGTACCTGGACGTCGAGGGTCCCGGCCGGCCGGCGCTGGTGTCGATCACCGTGACGGCCGGGTCGTGCGGCTCCTCCCCGGCAGCGGACACGGCGGGGCCCGGCTGACCGGCGCCGGCCCGTCGGTCCCTGAGCTCGCCCGACAGAGCTTCTGACCCGCTCTTCGGCCACCTCCAGACGGGCCGGACCCCGGGCTCGTGGTCAAGGAGCCTCGCCGGGAGGTCGATAACCGTCACATGGACAGCCCGCCCGGGCAGGCGTCTTCGCGCTCGGGAGTACCCGACACCGACGCCGAGACCGTCGCGTCCTTGGCCGACTCCCTCCCCGACGCCCTGGTGGTCATCGACTCCCAGTTCCGGCTC
>JASHZK010000175.1 GCA_030042575.1 Acidimicrobiales bacterium | reverse complement strand
ACGATCTTGCCCTTCCTGACCGTGAAAGCGCCCACCGAGAACGGCCTGCCCTCGCGCACCGCGACCATGCCGGCGGCGCCGTTGACGAGCACACGACGGAGCTCGAAACCCGCCCGGCCGAACATGGTCGCCTGGCGGGCCACCGCCGTGGCACCCCGGGTGAAATGGGAGAGCCCGGTCAGGCCGCCGTCGGCTCTGAGTACGACATCGGGGTCGAGGACCGCCACGAGCGCATCGAAATCTCCTTGGCGCGCAGCTGAAACGAAGGCCTCCACCACGAACCACTGCGCCCTGAGGTCGGCGTCGGGGACCGGTGCCGTGCCTCGCACCCGCCTCCGGGCGCGGCTGGCGAGCTGCCGGGTGGCCTCCGGAGAACGGTCGATGATCGGCGCGATCTCATCGAAGGGCACGGCGAACATGTCGTGCAGAACGAAGGCCAACCGCTCGGCCGGGCTCAAGGCCTCCAAGACCACCAGCAGCGCCAGGCCGACCGAGTCGGCCAGAAGCGCCTCGTGTTCGGGGTCGGTGCCATCGGGACGGTCGACGACGGGATCGGGCAGATGGACGTCGAGCGGCGCGTGGCCATGCGTGGTACGAGCCCGGAGCATGTTGAGCGCCACGCGGGCGACGATCGTGGTCAGCCACGCTCCGAGGTTCTCGACCTCGCTGGTGTCAGCTCGACTGACCCGAAGCCATGCGTCTTGGACGGCGTCGTCGGCCTCCGTCAAGGACCCCAGCATCCTGTAGGCCACGGCCCGCAGGCGGGGCCGCTGCTCCTGGAACCGCTCTGCCAGCCACTGCTGGTCGGCCATGTCACATCCCTCCGTCCACAGGTGTCATACCCCATAGACCCACCAGACGCTGGCGATGTGACCACAGGGCCGGCGACGACGATCGGAGGACCAACATGCAACCACGGATGAACAACCCGGCCCTTGTCGTCCCGGGAGCCTTGCCGGCGCTGCAGAAGCTGGGGGCCATCGTGCGAAGCGCCGGGGTGCCCGAGACCACGCTGTATCTGATCGAGGCCCGCGCCAGCCAGATCAACGGGTGCAGCGTCTGCCTGGACATGCACTCGCGCGAGCTGAAGGCAGCAGGTGAGCCAGACGAGCGGGTGTTCATGGTCGGCGCCTGGAGGGAGGCTCCCTACTTCACTGACGCCGAACGTGCCGCCCTCGCCCTCACCGAAGCCGCCACCCGGCTGTCCGACCATCCGGACGCCGTCTCCGACCAGGTGTGGGACGAGGCTGCCCGCCACTACGACGAGTCCCAGCTCGCCGGGCTCGTGCTGGCCATCGCGGCCATCAACGCCTTCAACCGGATCAACGCCGTCACCCGACAGACCAGCGGCGGGTGGGTGAGCCAGCTGATCACCCAGCCGGAGCCGGCTAGCCAGTCAGCCTGAAACGCGATGAGATTCCCCCTGTGGGAGTGCGCCGGGAGGTGCCCTGAATGACGGAGCTGAATTCACCGTCTGCCGCCAGTCCGATCGTCAGGGCACACACCCTGCGGTTCCAGAGCTTGGCCAACAAGGTGATGCTTGGCGTCCTGCGCGCCCCGTTCCTCGGTCGCGCCCTCGGTAAGCGACTGTTGGCCGTACATTTCGTGGGACGAAAGTCCGGTCGGCACTACGCCGTCCCCGTCGCCTACACCCGGCACAACGGAAGCTTGCTCGTAGCCTCACAGTTCCCCTGGGTTCGCAACCTCCGTACGGGGGAACCGATCGGCATCCGGCTGGCCGGCCAAGACTTACTCGCCGATGTCCGGGTCCTGACCGACGAAACCGGTGTGGTAGAGCACCTGGCGATCATGGCCAGTGACAACCACCAGTTCGCCAAATTCAACAGGATCGGACTCGACCAAAACGGTCATCCCCTCCCCGAGGACCTTCACCTGGCGTGGGCCGCCGGTGCGCGGGTTGCCGTACTGGCGCCACGATGAGCTAGGGGTCGTGAATATCGTTGGGTAGTCAGCTGCCGGGCGTCCCCCCGTCCAATCGGCGCCGAACCTCGGGCGTGTTCACGTCGAGAGCGCCCAGCAGTGCCGCGGCGGGATCTGGTGGTCGGAGGGCGAGGATCTGGGCGAGCACCTGCTGGGCCGTCACATAGAGCCTCCGACGGTTGGGCTTGGACGCTTGCTCGAGGACTCTCTTTGCCGCGGGCGTCATGCGGAGGCGGTCCTTTCTCGCCACGTCTCTGATCCTGGGCTTCCTGGGCACGGCGCGCATGGGCAGCGAGGGTGCGTCGGTGCTCGACCCCATGCCCAGGGCGCTCAGGGCTTCGTGATCGAGCGACTCGAGGGCCCGGCGAGCTTCTTGCCGGTTCACGCCCAGCACGGCTTCGATCGAGGGATCTTCGAACAAGGCGAGCAAGATGTGATCGGTGCCCACACGGCGATCACCTCGGCGACGAGCCTCCTCACTGGCCTGTAGATAGATGGCCCATCCGTGAAGCAATTCCGGCGCCACGGGTTCGGTGGTCATGACGACTCCTTTTTGTATTTGGTGTGCACGGATTGACGGGTGACGCCCAACGCGTCGCCGATTTGCTGCCACGACCAGCCCTTTCCCCGGGCCGAGGCGACGTGGATCGCTTCGACCCTCTCTGCCAGGCGGTGGAGCGCCAACGAGGCGCGGAGCCCAATGGCCGGGTCGTCCGACGAGAGATCGGCGCTCAGTTCTTCGAGGTCCATGTCTGTCAGTTTGGACTGACATCTGGACGTTGTCAACCAAAACTGACACCTGCACCGATCGGCCTGGCGCTGAATTCAACCTTGGGGTTGACGACGGGAGGACGGCCACTTACCCTCCTGTTCAACCAAGGAGTTGAGGAGGATGCGTGGTTGCGCCCGCCATCGTGACCGTGTTCTCGGCTCTGGCCGACGAGACGAGACTCGACATCGTCACCCGCCTCGCCGCCTGTGACGCGACATTGAGCGAGCTAGCCGAGCACTACGACATGTCCATCCAGGCGGTGCCCAAGCACCTCTCGGTGCTCGAGGACGCGGGCGTCGTGTCGCGCCGCCGCGAGGCACAGCGTCGACCCGTCCGATTGGAGACGGAGGTGTTCGACCTCATGACCAAGTGGATCGAGCGATATCGCCAGAACGCCGAGGCCCGCTACCGGCGTCTCGACCAGCTGCTCGCCACGCTCGACAGCCAGACCCCGACATGGGCGGAGGAGTAACGGCATGACGACCAGGGCCAACCGAGAGGCCGAAATCACGATCGACGACAGGACGCCGTCGATCAGGATCGTCCGGGAGTTCGACGCTCCGGCCCGGGCCGTCTACCGGGCACACACCGAACCCGAGCTCTTCGTGCAATGGGTCGGTCCCGACAGCCTCGACTCCAGCCGCGTCGATCGCTGGGACTGCCGCACCGGCGGCGAATGGCGTTACGTCTCCACTCAAGACGACGAGGAACACTGGTTCCGGGGGTGCTTCCACGAGGTCCGGCCCGACGAGCTCATTGTCCAGACGTTCACCTACGAACCGATGGCCGACAGCGTGTCGCTCGGACGCCTCGTCTTCGACGACCTGGCGGACGGCCGCTGCCGGCTCACCGCGACTTCACTGGTCGACAGCTTCGAAGCCCGGGACGCCTTCGTCGCCAGTGGCATGGACGTCGGCGTCCAGGAGGGCTACCGCAAGCTCGACGCGCTCGTCGCCCGATAACAGCGGCCACGGCTATCGACGGACCGAGGAGTACGTCATGCGAGAGCTGATCGTCGACTTCATCACCTCCCTGGACGGGTACGCCGCGGCGGACGGCTGGCCGGGGTGGTGGGGTCTCGAGGGCCCAGAGTACCTCGGCTGGCTCGCCGAGCGGCCCGAGGCCACCCTGCTCATGGGTGCGAACACGTACCGGCTGATGTCAGGATTTGCTGCCGGCGCCACCCCGGCGGGGACCGACGAGTTCTCCATCGACGAGGAGGACTCGATCAGGGGGATCACCGCAGCGTCAAAAGTGGTGTTCTCGTCCACCCTCGAAAAACCGCTCTCCTGGGCGAACACAACCCTCGTCCGCGACGACCCCGTGGAAGCGGTGCGGGCCATGAAAGCAGACGGGTCGGGGCTGTTGAGCACGATCGGCAGCATCACTCTGTGCCGGTCGCTGCTGCGGGCCGGAATCGTCGACCGGTTCCGGGTCGTGATGTTCCCGGTCATCACCGGCGCCACCGGCTTACAACGCATCTACGACGACCACCCCGACGTCGCCCTCGACATGATGGCGAGCAGAACCTTCGACGGGCGGATCCAACTGGTGGAGTACCGTCCGCAGGTCCTCCAACATCCACCCCTCGACGGCTCGGAATGAGGACACCAGTCATGACATGTCCTGTAGGGCGCTGGCCAGACGGCGCACGCCTTCTTCGAGCTCACCTACCCGGGCGGTACCCGAGAAGGTGAGGCGTACGTGCCCGGCAGCCGGTTCTGCGGCGTAAAAGGGCCGACCGGGCGTGATCAGCACGCCGGCAGCAGCGGCCCGATCGGCCAATGCCGCATCGTCCAAGCCGTCGGGCAGGCGCACCCAGAGATTGGTTCCACCCCTGGGCACGGTCAGCACGTGGAGCTCGGGTGTCTGGCGCGCCAGTTCCCGAGCCAGGGTGTCGCGCCGGACCGCCAGTGCGGCCGACAGCGTCGCCAGGTGGCGAGCCCAAGCGGGGCTGCTCACCAGGTC
>JASHZK010000174.1 GCA_030042575.1 Acidimicrobiales bacterium | reverse complement strand
CTGCACCCGACCTGGATCAACGGTGGTGGCGAACTGCCCGGACCGGGCGGCTCGATCATCGCCGCGGCCCTGGCGGTCGCGGCCGGGCTCTGCCGCCACGTGCTGTGCTTCCGCACCGTCTGGGAGTCGACGTTCGCCGCGCTCGCGACCCAGGGCAAGGCAGGAGCGGTGCGGGCCGGCGGAGGGCGGGCATCGGGCCCGATGCAGGAGTGGCGCGCCCCCTTCGGCGCGCTGTCGGCCGCCAATTGGATCGCGATGAACGCCCAGCAGTACCTGCATCGCTACCGCGCCCCGCGCGAGATGTTGGGACTGATCGCGCTCAACGGCCGCGCCAACGCAGCGCGGAACCCGGCGGCCATCTACCGCGACCCGATGACGATGGACGACTACCTGTCGGCACGGCCCATCACATCGCCCTTCGGGCTCTACGACTGCGACGTCCCCTGCGACGCGTCGATCGCGGTCGTCGTATCGGCGGCGGACGTCGCGGACGACCTGCCCCACGCCGCCGTGCGGATCGAGGCCGTGGGGACGCAGATCCTCGAGCGCGTCTCGTGGGACCAGGGCACCGTCACCCACGAGCCGCAGGTCCTGGGCCAGTCGGCTCACCTGTGGACCCGCACCAGCATGCGACCGGCCGACGTCGACGTGGCCCTCGTCTACGACGGGTTCACGTTCAACGCCGTGTCGTGGCTCGAGGGGCTTGGGTTCTGCGGCCTGGGCGAGGCCCAGGACTGGCTGGACAAGGGTCGGCGTATCGCCCTCGGAGGTGAGTTGCCGGTCAACCCCCACGGCGGGCAGCTCTCCGAAGGCCGCACACATGGGTTCGGCTTCGTCTACGAGGCGGTCACCCAGCTGCGCCACCAGGGCGGTGACCGCCAGGTTGCGGGGGCGCGCACGGCGGTGGTGACGTCCGGTGGCGGCACCCCGTCCGGCGTGCTTCTCCTTCGGCGTGACGGAGCCTGACCAGCCAGCCATGACGGCCGGGGCCGGCAAGCCCGCAGGACCGCGTTCCTCCAAGGGCCACCAGACGCGGGCGAGGCTTCTGAAGGCGGCCAAGGAGATCTTCGAGGAGTGCGGATTCGCCGCCGCCCGCATCTCCGACATCGCCGAGCGAGCCGGGCTCTCCTATGGCGTCTTCTACCACTACTTCCCCTCGAAGGAGGAGATCTTCCGCCAGGTGGCCGCCTTCCACGAGCGCGGGCTCGGCGTGGCCGTGGCGCAGGAGACGGAGCTCGCTCCGGCCTCGGCCGAGAACGCCATAACGGCCAAGATCGAGGCGGCCAACCGGAAGTACCTGGCGGGGTACCGGCGGGAGGCGGCGCTCATGCGGGTCATCGAGCAGGTCGCCCGCTTCGACCAAGCTCTGGGCCAGGCCCGGCTGCACCGTCACGAGCTCTATGCCGAGATGGTGGCCGAGGCCATCGCCCTGCTTCAGTGCCGGGGCAGTGCCGATCCGGCCGTCGATCCCATCGTGGGGTCTCAGGCCCTCGTGGCCATGGTGACCCGTTTCGCAGAGGCATGGTTCGTGGAGGGCGTCATCACCACCGGCTTCGACAAGGGCGTGGACCAGCTGAACCGGCTGTGTCGCAACGCCATCACGCCGGCCGGGCGCTCAGCCCGCCGCTAGATGTACATGCCGCCGTTCACGGCCAGGAGCTGTCCGGTGATGTAGCTCCCGCCCTCGTCGGAGCACAGGTATGAGCAGCAGGCGGCGATGTCGTCGGGCGTTCCGGCCCGGCCGAGGGGGATCATGGGGGCGATCACCTCGATGCCCGGGAAGTCGCCCGCCTCGGTGGCCGCCCGAGCCATGGGCGTGTCGACCACGCTCGGCGCGATGGTGTTGACGGTGATCCCCTTTCGAGCCAAGTCGACGGCCAGCGCCTTGGTGAGGGCGATGACCCCGCCCTTGGACGCCGAGTAGTGCGCCATGTTGGGGGCGCCGGACTGGGCGCTCTGCGACGAGATGGTGACGATCCGGCCCCAGCCGGCTTCGATCATGTCCGGGATGGCCGCTTGGCAGGAGGCGAAGGTGCCGGTCAGGTTGACGGCGATGATCCGGTCCCAGCGCTCCGGCGTGATCTTCAGCAGTGGGTCGAAAGCCTCGATGCCGGCGCTCGTCACCAGGATGGCGACCGGCCCGAGCTGGGCGCGTACGGCGTCGAAGGCCCCGTCTACCGAGGGCCAGTCAGCCACGTCCACCTCCACGGCCATGGCGTTGGCCCCGCGGGTCTGCAGCTCGTCGGCCGCCGCCTTGGCCGCCGCGCCGTTGCGATCGAGCACGGCCACGGCGCGGCCGTCGGCCACGAACCGCCGGGAGACGCCCAGCCCGATACCCGAGGCGCCGCCGGTCACCACTGCCACCTTCACTTCGCTCACTGGCTTGCCTCTTCCGGGGTGAACTCGAGGTACAGCTTGCTCAGTCCCCGCAGCACCCACGTCGGCTCGTATCGGAACCGACGCTGGCCCGAAGGGCCGTGGTGCTCCTCCGACAGCCTGATGTGGCGCATGCGGTCGAGGATGCGCTCCAAGCTGACCCGGCCCTCGGCTCGGGCCAGCGGGCCGCCGGGGCAGGTGTGGTTCCCCCGGCCGAAGGCCATGTGGGCCCGGGAATTGGGCCGATCGACCCGGAACTCGGCCGGGCATTCGAAGCGCCGGGGATCACGGTTGGCGGCGCCGTTGAGGAGCATGACCGGCGTCCCCGCTGCCACTTCGACGGCGCCGACCGTCGTCTTGCGCTTGGTCAGGCGGAAGTCGGCCTTTACGGGGCTCTCGATGCGCAGGGCCTCCTCGATGAAGTTCGGGATGGCGTCCTTGTTGGTCCGCAGCTGGTCCTGCAGCTCCGGACGTTCGGCCAGATACTTGAGGGCCACAGCCAGTAAGCGGGCGGTGGTCTCCTGACCTGCCGCGAAGAGGAAAGTGGCGGTGCGCACGACGTTGGTCACCTGGGGCAGGGTCCCATCGGGATAGGTGGCCAGCGCCAGATCGGTGAGGACGTCCCGGCCCGGATGGCGGCGCCGGTCCTCGACGTAGTCGGTGAACCAGTCGTCGAGCCACGACAGAGGGTTGAGGTCGCCCCCGGCGAATTCCCTGGAGCCGATCTTGCCCGGCGTGGATCCCATCAGCCCGAATCCCTCCCGGAAGCGCTGGTGGTCGGACTCGGGCACGCCGAGAAGGTCGGCCACCACCAGCATGGCGAAGGGCTGGGTGTAGGCCCTGATGAACTCGCAGTGGCCGTCGCCGACGAACTCCTCGAGCAGCTGGTCCGACAGCCGGTACATGAACTCCTCGTTCTCCTTGAGCCGCCGCGAGGTGATGAGGCGCATGAGCAACGCTCGTTCCCTGGTGTGGGCGGGGGGGTCCATGGTGACCATGTGCTCGTTCATCGGAAGCTGGTCCCGGTGCTGTTCGATGATCTCGGTCACGTCCTCGCCCTCGAGGGGCACGGGGAACCGGGCGAAGGGTCCGATCACGGCGTTGCACGAGGAGAAGTCCTCCCCGTCGAGGTAGACGTCGCTGGCTTCGTCGAAACCGGTCACGGCCACCACCCCGTTCTCCAAGCGCACCACCGGGCACTCGCTTCGGAGCTGGTCGAAGTAGGGGTAGGGGTCCTCGACGAGTTCGGCGTCGCTGAAGAAGTCGACCGTCCGCCAGTCGCGCATGGGCTCCTCCCGGCTGCTTCGCGCCGCTGCGCCGGCTCCTGCTGAGCGACGCCCAGCAAATTTTGGCACTTGCTTAGCACCGGGGTGCCCGGTGTGGCAAGTTGTCTGAATGGCCAGCATGGCGCCGGCGCGCCGTATCGGAGCCTCGGACTCAAAGACCCGGGCCCGGCTGGTCGACGCCGCCGAGCAGCTCGTGCTCGAGGAGGGTCACGCGTCGGTGACCTCCCGCCGGGTGGGTTCCAGGGCCGGTCTCAAGCATCAACTGGTCCACTACTACTTCCAAAGCATGGACGACCTCTTCGTCGAGGTCTTCCGGCGGCGAGCCGAGGAGAACCTGGCCCGCGTCGAGCGCATCCTCGCCGGGGAGGTGAACCTGCGAACCCTGTGGGAGCTCAACGCCGACCCCGGGGGCACCATCTTCTCGATCGAGTTCGTGGCCATGGCCAGGCACCACAAGGGCATCCGGGCTGAGGTCGCTCGCTATGCCGAGCGTTATCGTGCCGCCCAGCTCCGGGCCATGGCCTCCGCCCTGGAGACGTCTGGTGTCCCGGCCCGACAACTGCCCCCGGTCGTGGCCCTGCTGCTCATGACCGGGCTCTCGCAGGTGCTCTCACTGGAAGAGGCCTTGGGCATCAAGGCCGGCCACACCGAGACACGCTCGTTCGTCACCACCCTCATCGACGGGCTTGAACCCGACAACCGTGTTCCAGGAGGCGGAGGGCGACAGTGAGCAAAGTGAGCGGGTCGCCGGAGAATGGCCCGCCCGTGGCCCACGTGTGGAAGGAGCTCCAGGGCGGGAAGGGCAGGTTCGTGGGTTCGCCCTTCACCGTGGCCTTGGAAGAAGTGGGCTACGAAGAGCGCGAGCTCGAGGCATCGGGAACGGCGACTTCGTATCGGGCCGAAGGGGGGCTGACCAGCGACGGGCGGTGGTCGTTCGTGCCCGGGGAGTCGGCTCCCTACCGCACCCGTGTGCTCGTGCGTCTTCCGACCGAGGCCACGCGCTTCAGCGGTACCGCCGTCGTCGAGTGGCTGAACGTCAGCGGAGGGCTCGACGCCGACGTGGAATGGATCAGCCTGCACGAGGAGATCATCCGGCGCGGGCACGCCTGGGTGGGGGTTTCCGCCCAACGAATCGGCGTGATGGGCGGCCCGGTACTTGTCGAGGGTCCCGACGTCCCCGAGCGGGAGGTCGCCGGCAAGGGACTGCGGGGTATCGACCCATCTCGCTACGGAGCTCTCGACCACCCGGGCGACGGCTTCGCCTTCGACATCTTCACCCAGGTAGGCCGGGCGGTGGTGGCGGGGGATGCCCTGTCGGGGATGCGGTCGCAACTGGTCATCGCCGCCGGTGAATCACAATCGGCCATCGCCATGGTCAGCTACTACAACGGCGTGCAGCCTCTGGCCTGTGTCTTTGACGGGTTCTTCGTGCACAGCCGGGGCGCCTTCGGGCTGCCCCTGGTCGGTCCCGGTGCGCACGCCGACCTGGCCAGCTCGATGTCCTCTGACACCGCCCACCTCTTGCGCACCGATCTCGACGCACCGGTGCTGGACATCCAGGCCGAGGCGGACGTGATCGGGGTCCTCAACTCCTACGCAGCCCGCCAAGAGGACCACGACCGATTCCGCCTGTGGGAGGTGGCCGGAACCGCCCACGCCGACGCCCATCTTCTGGGACCGACTGCCAAAGCGCTCGATTGCGGCTGTCCCGTCAATGATGGTCCGATGCACCTGGTCGTGAAGGCCGGGTTTCGTGCCCTCGAAACCTGGTTGGCGGAGGGTACGGCACCCCCGACCGTGCCGCGCCTGGACGTGGCCGCCCATCCGGTCCCGACGATGCTCCGGGACGACGACGGGATCGCCCTCGGTGGTGTCCGCACCCCTCCGGTGGAGGTGCCGGTGGTCACCCTGTCGGGCGAGCCTGGGCCGAGTCAATCCATCTTGTGCCTGCTGC
>JASHZK010000173.1 GCA_030042575.1 Acidimicrobiales bacterium | reverse complement strand
GGGGGGCAGGTCCCGGTACATGGCCGTCACCTCGATGTCGTTGGGGTCCCGGCCCTCGGCGTCGCAATGGCGACGCAGTACGTCGAGCTTGCGGGCGATCTCCTCCCTGCCCCCGAAGATGTTGCAGGCATCGGCGTACCGGGCCACGAGACGCAGGGTCTTGCGTTCGCCGCTGCCGCCGATCAACAGCCTTGGTCGAGGGCTGCTCACGGGCCGGGGGACGCAAAGGGTCTCGGCCAGCCGGTAGTGCCGGCCCTGGTACGGACCGTCGTCGTCGCTCCACATCTGCAGGCAGATCTGGATCGCTTCCTCCAGGCGTTCGAAGCGCTCGGCGGTGGGCGCGAAGGGCACACCCAGAGCGAGATGCTCTCGCTCGTACCAGGCGGCGCCGATGCCGAGCTCGGCCCGGCCGCTCGACAGGACGTCCAGTGTGGTCACGATCTTGGCCAAGAGGCCCGGATGCCGGTAGGTGACCCCGGTCACGAGCAGTCGCAGCCGGAGGCGGCTGGTCACGCCGGCGAGGAAGCCGAGCGCGGTGTATCCCTCGAGCATGGGGTCCTGGGCGGGAGCCATCCAGTCCATCTGGAAGTAGTGGTCCATGAACGACTGGGTGCGCACGCCCATGGCCTCGGCCCGCCGGGCCAGGTCGGCCAGGCCCGGCCCTATGCCGGACGGTCCGCCGGCCCAGTCGAACCGGTGCACGTGAAGGTCGAGCTCCATGTCCCCGGTCTACCAGTCCGAAGGCCCGCCGGTAACCTGAAGCCGTGCCGTCCTCCCTTCGCACCTGGCCCCCTCGACGCGCTTCGGGGCTCATGGGCGGCGTCCTGTTCCTCGTCGGGGCGGTGGTGACCCTGCTGCTGCTCGCCTTCGTCGCCGCCGTGGGCCTCGCCCTCATGGTGCTCGTGGCCGTCGTCATCGGAGCCGAACGGCTCCTCGCCGCCCTCGTCCCCGCCTACCGGCGCCGGCGACAGGGCCGCTACGTCAACATGCCGGTGACCCTTCGCCGCATGGTTCGCATCACCCCCGGACACAGCGAGGTGATCGAAGCGCGCTCCTTCGAGCTTCCCTCCGAGCAGCACTGAGCCCGAAGGGCGCTTTCCCGCGTCGCCCGGCGACGAACCTCCCGTCTCCGCCGAGCCCGCCGTCATCCAGCTTCGATAAGCCAAAGTCACCCGGTACAGTTGTCGCATCGCTGTCTTCGCCCAACCGGAGACACCTGACCGTCGGCCACCGCCGGCGTCGGTCGACGACGCCATCGCCTTGGGCGATGCCCTCGTCGAGAACCTGAGCCTGGTCCTCCTGGGCGCTCCGGCCGCGGTGGTGGCGGCCACGACGGTGGCCCTGTCGGGCGGGCACCTCCTCGTCGAGGACGTACCCGGCGTGGGCAAGACGGTGCTGGCCCGGGCGTTGGCCGCCTCGCTCGGGAGCACGCTCACGCGGATCCAGGGCCATCCCGACCTCCTTCCTTCCGACGTCACCGGGGTATCGGTCTTCTCCGCCGAGGACGGGAGCTGGGAATTCCGACCAGGGCCGGTGTTCAGCCACGTGGTGCTGGTGGACGAGCTCAACCGGACGCCGCCGCGCACCCAGTCGGCACTGCTCGAGACCATGGAGGAACAGCAGGTCACCGTGGACGGGAGATCGTGGCCCCTTCCCCGTCCCCATCTGGTGATCGCCACTCAGAACCCGCACACCCATCTCGGCACCTATCCGCTCGTGACCAGCCAGCTCGACCGCTTCGCCCTGTCCACCACCGTCGGCTATCCCGACGCCGACAGCGAAGCCGAGCTGGTACGGCACCGGGGAGGGAAATTCGCCCTGGAGGACCTCGAGCCGATCTGTGACCCGGCGACCTGGTCCGCCGCCCAGCGCGCCACCGAGGCCGTGGCCGTGAGCGACGCCGTGGCCGGCTACGCCGTGGCGCTGGCCCGAGCCACCCGATCGGCCCCCGGGGTGCTGCTGGGCGCGAGTCCCCGGGCCTCCATCTGGCTCGTCCGCTCGGCACGGGCACACGCCGTCGTCTCCGGCCGAGGATATGTGGTGCCGGGCGACGTGAAGGCGGTGGCCGTAGGGTGCTTGGCCCATCGCATCGGCGCTGACGACGGCGTGGGCGGCGCCCCGGCGCAGATCATCGAGGACCTGCTCGAGTCCACACCGGCACCGCGCCCCTGAGCGCAGGCCCGGCCCGTGCCCAGACCCGAACGACCCCTTCCTCCGGTCGCCGGTGCGCTGTCGCTCGGGCTGGCGTGGTTCGTGGTCGCCCACGAAGGCGGTGCCGGATGGGTACAGGTGCTGGGCGAGGTGGTGTGGGCCGTGCTCCTCGTGGGTCTGCTCGGTGGGCTCGTCGCCTGTGCCCGCGCCCGCCTCGAGCTGGTGGCCGCACCGCACGACGCCACGGCCGGTGTGCCCGTCGTCCTGACGGTCCAGGCCCGGAGCCGCTGCCGGGTCACTCCGCTCGAACCGGCCGGAGAAGTCACGTTCCTGGGACGGAGCCGTTCAGGACCCGAGCAGTTGACGGTGAGAGCCGAGCGTCGTGGCGTGCACGACGCCCTCACCGTGGAGCTGGCCACGGCCGCACCGTTCGGGATGTTGTGGTGGCGCCGGACGGTGCGCATCGCCTTGCGGACCTCGCTCGAGATCGCTCCCCGAACCGGTGAGCCGCTGGAGCTCGACTTCGAACCACGGCCCGGGCCGAAGGGCAGCGCCCGAGCCGTCCCCGGCGAGGCGGGTGATCCCCGGGGAGTGCGCGATTACCGGACCGGCGACCACCGACGCTGGGTGCACTGGCCGGCCACCGCCCACCGCGGCGAGCTCGCCATCCGCGAGATGGAGCTGCCGTCGGCCGAGCCGGTCGTCGTCCATGCCGACCTGCCCTCCGATCCCGAGGACGGCGAGCGCCGGGCCGAGGCCGTGCTCGGCACCGTGGTGGCCTACCTGACCCGAGGCCGCGAGGTGGAGCTCGTGACCGTCGAACCCGGCGGCACCCGTCGCACGCCGGTGGGATCCCGGCTGACGGCGGGAAGACGCCTGGCCAGGGCGGTACCGGCCTCGGCGGGACGTTCCGTCGTCACGGCGACCGCTCGGGCCGGGGCGAGCAACCCGGTGCCGTCGGCCGAAGCCCTCGACCCGGACCCGGCAGACCGAAGTGCGCTCAGCCGACTGCTCAGGCGCGTGCGCCAGGCCAACCAGCCCGGTCCGCCGGAGCACTCGATCCTCCTTCGAGGGGTGTGTGCCGCGGCGGTGCTGGTGGGGATGGCCGCCGTGCGCTCCCAGGCCGAGATATCGACGGCGGTGGCCGGAGCCGGCGCCGGCTCGCTGGTGCTCGGGATGGTGGTGTCCTACCGGCTGCGGACACGGCCACTCATGTGGATCAAGCTCGTCCTGGCCGCGGCGGCCGTGTTGGCCATGGTGTGGTTCGTCCACCAGCTCTCGAGCCAGCAGGTCTACGACGTGTCCAGTGTCGAGAGCCCGCTGGCCACGCTGTTCGTGTCCGTACTGGTCATCCACTCTTTCGACGTGCCCGCCCGGCGCGACCTGTCGTTCTCGCTGGCGGGTTCGGCCATCTTGATGGCCGTCGCCGGCGCCCAGGCCACCGACGTGAACTTCGGTGCCTACGTCGTGGTGTGGATGGCCGTCGCCCTCTACGGCCTCCTCCTCGTGTGGCGCTCGGCCAGCGGTGGCGGCCCGCTCGGCTGGAGGCTGCCGGCCACCGCCGCCGCCGTCGTCGTCGTGGGAGCGTTGGCCGGCCTGCTCGTCCTGCCGGCGCCGGTGGTGGGCGCTCGATTCGTGTTCCCGGTGGCGGCGGGCGACGACTCGCCGCTGGCCGACCCCCTGGGGCTGGCCGGGAACGGGGCTTCGCCGACGGAGCCGGCTCGACCCGGCAGCCCGACAGGGCTCACCCGGGTGGGAGGGTTCACCGGGTTCGCCCAGAGCCTCGACACGGCGCTGCGCGGCTCGTTGGGCTCCACCGTCGTCATGCGGGTCCGGGCCCAACGCCCCTCCTACTGGGTGGGAGAGACGTTCAGCGACTGGAACGGCGTGAGCTGGCTCCCCCAGAAAGGACGCTCGATCACCATCGGCACCGGTTCACCCTTCGACGTGCCGACGACCGGTGGAGGCCAGGCGAGCACGGGCGGGGACGATCTTCAGACCTTCTACCTCGTGAAGTCCATGCCCAATCTCGTGTTCCACGCCGATGAGGCCACCCAGGTGTGGTTCCCCACCCGCAAGCTGTACGTGAACGGGAGCGACACCATCGTCTCCCCCATCGGCCTCGGGCCCGGAACCGTCTACACCGTGCTCTCCGACGTGGTCACCCCCGACCCGGCGGCGCTGAGTGCCGTGGGCGTGCTCCCCCCCACCACCGGCTTGTCGGCGCGCACCGCGGCCCAGGACCTCGAGCTCCCCCATGCCTATGCCCGGGTGGCGGCCCTGGCCGAGAAGACGACGGCGGGGGCACAGGACACCTACGCCAAGGTCGAGGACCTCATCGCCTGGATCGGAAGCCACACCCATTACTCCACCGACATCCCGCCGCTCCCGCCGGGCGCCGACACCGTGGACGAATTCCTCTTCGGCAACCG
>JASHZK010000172.1 GCA_030042575.1 Acidimicrobiales bacterium | reverse complement strand
ACCCTGATCATCCTGGGTCTCTCGGCCCACCTGCCCGGTTCCCTCTACCACGGGCTCGTGGCTCAAGGGGTGCCCGCCCAGGCGGCGGCCAAGGCGTCGCACCTCCCCGCCGTGGGTAGCCTGTTCGCCGCCTTCTTGGGCTACAACCCGGTCAAGAACCTCCTCGGGCCCCACGTCCTCGGGGCCATGGTGCCGGGCCGGGCCGCCTACATCACCGGACGAGGCTTCTTCCCCAAGCTGATCGGCGCCCCCTTCGAGAGCGGGCTTCGAGAGGCGTTCGACTTCGCCGCCGCCGCCTGCGTCATGGCCGCCGCCGCCTCATGGCTCATGGGCCGCAAGTACGTCCACTCCGAAGTGGTCACCATCGATCGACCGGCCCCGACCGAGATGCCGGTGGCCGTGCTCGAGCAGGTGGACTAAGGCCATGGCCGTGCTGGCCGCCCTCTCCATCGCCCCCGCCGGCGGTCCCGCCGTCGGGGAGGAGGGCTCCGTGGGAGAGACGGTGGCGCAAGTCGTACGCATCATCCGCGACTCCGGACTGCCGTACGAGACCAACGCCATGTTCACCAACGTCGAGGGCACTCTCGACGAAGTGCTGGACCTGGTGAAACGCTGCACCGAGCACGTCTGCGCCGTGGCTCCCCGGGTCAGCGTGGTGGTGAAGCTCGATGTACGCCGGGGCCATCCCGACGCCCTGCACGACAAGGTGGCCACCGTGCAGCGCCTGATCGGTAATGTCGGGCCGTGAACCCCAGGCGCCGAGCTCTGCTCTCCGTCTACGACAAGACCGGGTTGGCCGAGCTGGCCCGGGTCCTCGACGACATGGGCTGGGAGCTGATCGCCTCGGGCAACACCGCGGCCGCCCTGGCCGAGGCAGGCATCGCCCATCGCCCGGTGGCCGAGGTGACCGGCGCTCCCGAGATGCTGGGCGGACGGGTGAAGACCCTCCACCCCGCCATCCACGGCGGCATCCTGGCCGACCGCTCAGTGCCGGCCCATATGGAGGACCTCGAGCGCCAGGGCATCGTCCCCATCGACTTGGTCGTGTGCAACCTCTATCCCTTCGCCGGCCGCCCCTCGGTGGAGATGATCGACGTGGGTGGGCCCACCATGGTGCGGGCCGCCGCCAAGAACTTCGCCCACGTGGGCGTGGTCGTCGACCCCGGCGAGTACGGCGCCGTCCTCGAGGAGCTGCGTCGGGACGGCGCTCTCTCCGACGACACCCGGCTCCGGCTGGCCCGAGCCGCCTTCGCCCACAGCGCCGCCTACGACGCCGCCATCACGGCCTGGCTGGGCGACCGGTCCTCGTCGACGCCGGGGGGGGCGGCCACGACCGGGGGCGACGAGGACGAGGTCCTTCCCGGGCGGATCACCTTGGAGCTCGAGCGAGCCGGGGAGCTGCTGCGCTACGGCGAGAACCCCCATCAGCGCGGCGCCCGGTACCGACTTTCGGAAGCCGGCAGCTGGTGGGACGGCGTGGTCCAGCACGCCGGCACCGCCCTTTCGTACCTAAACCTCTTCGACGCCGACGCCGCCTGGCGCCTGGTGCACGACCTGTCGGCCATGGCCGCCACGACGGCGGTGATCGTCAAGCACGCCAACCCGTGCGGGGTGGCCGTCGGTGACGACATGGCCGCCACCTACCGCCGAGCGCTCGAATGCGATCCTGTGTCGGCCTTCGGCGGGGTGGCGGCCCTGTCCGCTCCCTGCACGGAACAGGTCGCTCACGTCGTGGCCGAGGGGCCTCAGCTCGACGTGATCCTGGCGCCGGCCTTCGACCGCGGCGCCCTGGAGGTCCTGCGGGCCCGGCGCAAGGCCACCCGCCTGCTCGGAGCTCCGCCCTATGCGTCGTCCGACGTCGAGGTCCGCAGCCTGGGCGACGGCTTCCTCGTCCAGGAGGCAGACCGCTTCCACACCACCCGGGCCGACTGGGAGGTGCCGACCAAAGCGGCGCCGACCGAGGAGCAGTGGCGCGACGTCGAACTGGCCCACATCGTGTGCGCCCGCACCTCGTCCAACGCCATCGTGGTCGTGGCCGGCGGCCAGGCCGTGGGGGTGGGCGCCGGGCAGCAGAGCCGGGTCGAAGCGGCCGGCATCGCCGTCGCCAAGGCGGGATCCCGGGCCCGGGGGGCGGCTGCCGCCAGCGACGCCTTCTTCCCTTTTCGCGACGGCATCGACGTCCTGGCGGGGGCCGGGGTGGCGGTGATCGTCCAGCCCGGCGGATCGGTGCGCGACGGCGAGGTCGCCGCCGCCGCCGCCGAGCACGGCATGGCCATGGTCCTGACCGGCGAGCGTCACTTCCGCCATTGACCGCCCGTCTGCTCGACGGCGAGGTGGTCGCCGCCCGCATCCGCTCCCAGGTGGCCCAAGGTGTCTCGGGCCTGGCCGCCCACGGGGTGACGGTGGGGCTCGGGACCATCCTGGTGGGCGACGACGTCCCCAGCGCCCGTTATGTCGAGATGAAGCACCGGGACTCCGCCGAGGTGGGCATCGCCTCCATCCACGAGCACCTGCCCGCCGATGTGTCCCAAGGCGAGCTCGACTCGGTCATTGCCCGCTTCAACAGCGATCCCGACGTGCACGCCTATCTCGTCCAACTCCCCCTGCCCCCCGCTTTGGACGAGTCGGCGGCGCTGCTGGCGGTGGACCCCACCAAGGACGTCGACGGCCTGCATCCGGTCAACCTGGGGCGCCTGGTCATGGGCTGGCCCGGCCCGCTCCCGTGCACGCCGGCCGGCATCGTCGAGCTGCTGCACGCCTACGACGTCCCCGTCGAGGGCCGCCACGTGGTGATCGTGGGGCGCGGCATCACCATCGGCCGTCCGCTGGCCCTGCTCATGGCGTCCAAGGGTCCCGGACTGAACGCGGCGGTGACGGTGGTGCACACCGGGGTCCCCGACCTGGCCGAGCACGTCCGGCGAGCGGACATCGTGGTGGCCGCCGCCGGCCGGGCCGGCCTGGTCACCGCCCAGATGGTGAAGCCGGGCGCCGCCGTGGTGGGGGCGGGGACGTCGTGGTCGGGGCGCAAGCTGCTGTCCGACGTGGACGAGGAAGTGGCCGAGGTGGCCGGCTGGATCACCCCGCGCCTGGGCGGGGTGGGGCCCATGACCCGGGCCCAGCTGCTGCGCAACGCCCTGCAGGCCGCCGAGCGGTGCTACGCCGCCGACAGGGCCGGCTGACTCTCGACATCGGTAGGATGGTGCGGCCATGGCCCGCATCTCGGACCTGCTGGCCCGGGGCCCCACCTACTCCTTCGAGTTCTTCCCGCCCAAGAACGAGGAGGAGCGGGTCACCCTCGTGCGCTGTCTGCGCGACCTCGAACCCCTCGCCCCCTCGTTCGTCTCGGTCACCTACCGCGGGGGCCGGGAGTCCCGCCAAGGCACCTACGACCTGGTCACCGGCATCCTGCGCACCACCACCATCGTCCCCATGGCCCACCTCGTCTGCGTCGCCCACAGCCGCCTGGAGCTGGCCGAGATCCTGGTCGCCCTGCGCCGAGGAGGCATCGAGAACTTGATGGCCCTGGGCGGCGACCCGCCCACCGACCCCACCGCCGGCCCCGGGGAGCTGGTGCACGCCCTGGAGCTGGTCGAGCTGGCGCGGGCCGTCGGCGGCTTCTCCATCGGCGTGGCGGCCCATCCCGCTGGCCATCCGCTGTCGGCCGACATGGCCAGCGACCGCCGCCACCTGGTGGCCAAGCTGGAATTGGCCGACTTCGCCATCACCCAGTTCTTCTTCGAGCCGGGCCAATACCTGGACCTGGTCGAGGCCTTGGCCCGCCTGGGCATGAGCAAGCCGGTGCTGCCGGGGATCATGCCGGTCACCTCCCTGCGCTCGGTGGCCCGTATGGCGCACATGGGGGCGGCGGTGCCGTCGTGGGCCGTCGCCCGTCTGGAGGAGGCCGACGCCAAAGGTGGTGCCGCCGCCGTGCGCCGCCAGGGGATCGACTTGGCCTGTGAGTTGTGC
>JASHZK010000022.1 GCA_030042575.1 Acidimicrobiales bacterium | reverse complement strand
GTGTTGCCGTCGGCCACCGCAAAGCCCTGGACCTTGCAGCTCACATCTAAGGTGTCCCCACTAGGGATGCTGGGTCCTCCAGCGCCTCCCGCGTTCTCGTAGTTGCTCCAGGTGTGAGTGACGCTCCCGGTGGTTTCGGCGTGCCCACCCTGGCCGGAACCCGGATCGGTTGGCGAACCCGGGGAGGAAGGTGAGGTGGGGGTGGGCGAAGGGGGCGGGGGGCTCGAGACGGAACTCTCGAGGGGCATGATGTAACCCAGGTAGTCGTAGGTGGTCGCAGGCCGTTGGGTCAGTGAGAATTCGAAGACGTTGGGGTCCAGGTTGATGCCATGCCAATACGGGAAGGCAGAAGTGGAGACGACCTGATCGTTACCCAATGACAGCGCGACATGGCCGAGGGCGTTCCACTGGTCGGCGCCCCAGATGACGAGCGCACCGGCGGGGGGGTTGTTGTAGGCACCTGGGCTGGAAAACTCGGCATAGTGCTCAGGATCGCTCTGCCAGTAGGTAATGGGGTCGTAACTACTGCCGATGTCCACGCCAGCTGCTTGCCACGCTTGGGTAACGAACAGGAGGCATAATCCGTCATCCTGCGGTTCGCCGACAAACGAAGTTGCGTAGTTGATGGCGGCCTGGACCTGGGTCACTGTCGCATTAGAGGGAGTCAGCGCGACCTTGGTGCTCGGCACCGACGAGGCGCTCGACAACAGCCCGGCGATGATGGCCACAAAGGCAACGGCGAGGACCAGCGCTACCCCGTGCCGGCCTCCAGCACGACGGTAGGACATTTGCAGGAGTGCCTTACGCTGTCGGGCGAATTGCCGGTTGCTGAGCACACCCTGCTCACGAAGTTGCGAAAGCTTGGTGATCTCCTCCGCCGTGCTGAAGGTGTCGGGGGTCATTGTGATCCTCCACTTGAGGCTGGTGCGTTCAAGGACACCTGCATGTTGCGGTGGCCGCCGACTGTCGGGCAATGGATCTGGGCCACGCACCCCACTCGGTGGGGTCGAAAATTCCCCTGCTGACCTCGTAGGATGCACTCATGGCCGGGCGTGCGATCGCCAGGGTGTCTTGGGACCTCCCGAATGGGGAGGAGCACGTGCACTGGATGCTCGATGACGAGCAGCTCGTGTTCGGGCGTGCCGCTGAATGTCAGATCCAGCTGGGCCGTGTGCCCTACGACGACCGAGTGCCCACCCTGTGGGGCCGGATGACCTGGGGCGGCCGCCTGCGAGTCGAAAACGTTGCCGAGCGCACGGCCAAGTGGAGCTTCAGCCTCCACTCCACCGCCAACCCCGACACCCTCTACGACGAGGTCTACGCCGTGGTGACACCGGGCACGGAGACTTCCTTGGCCCATTCCCAGTTCGAGGTCCGTGCCCGCGCTCCTGGGGGCCTCGGCATCGAGTACTGCATCCGTGTGAACGCCTTTCGCCGTCCCGGCCCACTACCTGTCACCAATGAGCCACCCAGTGTCATCGAGGTCGCTCTGAGCGATGCCGAAAAGGCCATCGGCAGCGCCCTCATCGCACCGCTGGCCAACGGCGCCGGCGTCGGGGCTACCTACGAGGCCATCGCTAAGGAGACCCACTACTCCAAAGACGGCGTCCGCGACGCTGTCGAGCGGATCGATGCCAAACTGGCCGGCGCCGGCCTCTACCGCACGTCGATAGCAGGCCGGACACCTGATCGCGTGGCCCGGGCACTGCTCGACCAACGGAGTCTTCTCGGGTGACGAGTCGGAGGTAGCAACGACATGGTGAGCGGGGGGCCGTTCCCGGGGTGGACGGGGCCACGAGATGACCGACGGTCGTACTACGTCGAAAATCGAACCGATTTTCGCTCCGGCGGGCTGGGCGTGGTGTATCGCGCCACCACGACGAGCTGGCGGATCGGCCTTGAGCCAGGCACAGTCGTCGCCGTCAAGATGTTCACAGGCGACGTACCCGAGGACCGTTTCGCCAAGCTCATGGAGCGAAGTGTGGCGCTTCGCGAGGTCAACCATCCTCGTTTGGCACATCTGCTCGAGGTCTTCGTCGGACCGCCCTTCGTCGAAGAACCCGTCGAGGAGGACGAGGCCGTCGAGCGTTACTGCGTTCACGCATGGATCGAAGGTGAGCCATTAGCCGACGTGTGCCTGAGCGCGTCGCCTGCCCAAGTGCTCCAGTGGGGCCGCGAAGTGGCTGAGGGTCTCGACCACCTGCATACTCATCCCGCAGGGCCATTCGCCCATCGCGACATCCACCCTCGCAATATCCTGATCACGTCCGACGGTAACGCCGTTTTGATTGACTACGACACGATCCTTGTCGACGGCCGCAGCGCCGATCGCACCGCTGTGCTGCTGCATAGCACGCGCTTCGCCCCCGCTGAGCCAGCCGCGGGCATCGGAGGTGCCCAGCACGACGATCGGTGGTCGTTGGCGCGAACCCTGCTCTTCTGCTTGGCCCGCGATCCGCTGAGCGAGCTTCGAGTCGCCGATGCCTGCGTGGCTGCACAGGCCGCGCTCTCAGACACCGCCGCCGATCCGGAAGGGGTTGTCGCGTGCCTCCGAGCGGTGCTCGATGGGGAAGACCCTCGCTCGGCGCTCGAGCTGATGACCCATCTTGACCGGCCTCTTCGCCATCGACGCTTCCTTCCGCGCGTGGCCGGCTCGTCAGCGACCCGGCGACCCGTCATCGGCGGCCTGGTCGGTGCCGGAGTCCTCGCCATTGGCGCGCTGGCCTTTGCGTTGATTGGTCAGGCGAGGCCACCCTCCTCTAGTTACAGATTCTCACCGGAGGTCTTCCAATCGCTCGGCCTCATCGTCTACCGCACGTGGACGCTCGGTGGGGACAACGGAACGAGACTTGAGGAGCAGCTGACCTTTGTGAGCTCTGAGGCGGTGTCGACGACCTATGACGACGTAATCCCGGCGCAGGTAACCACAGCTCTCGCGTCGATCGACTTTCAATCCCATCCCCGACGCATTGCTCGTGAGAGCCATATCGTACAGTACCGGGTCAACTTGGCAGCGGGGGAGATGCTCACGAGAACCTATGTGGCGACCATCTCGCCCGGCGGAGGCTCTCTGTCGGCGCGCTTGGCAAGGCTAGCTCGCGACGAGTTGCTTGCGGAGCGCAGCTGGCTTGAGCAGAGTGGAACATTAGCTCCCGCTGTGCTCACCGCTTTGACCATCGATTCAAAGGCCATGCTGCTTTCGCCCGGCCAAACCAGTCCAGTGCCCCTTACGGGAACGTTGAGCGCCGGACAACCAGCAACACCTCAAGTGCTCGCGGATGTGGCATGGTCATCGAGCGATCCTGCTGTGGCCAGTGTCACGAAGGCTGGTGTCGTCATCGCCAAGGCTCCGGGCCAAACCGAGATCGTCGCCCAGTCGGGACCCTTGAATGCCACTATCGAGGTCACGGTACAAGGCACCCCCCTGGCGCCCAACACTACCGTATTGTCGCCCGACACGACCGCGCCGTCTAGGCGAGGAGAGTCCAGCTCGACATCGCTTCCTCACGTTTCTACACCCACCACCACCTTGGCACCGACTACGACCACTACGTCACTATCTCCAGCTCCTCCGCAAGCAACGACGTATGCAGAGACCACCGGGAGCGTCGTGCACACCTGGACCGACTATGAGAACGCCGGAGGTACGGAGGGACCGGAGATCCCCTCGAACGACACGGTTCAAGTCACCTGCAGGGTTCAGGGTTACCAGGTTGCTGATGGCAACACTTGGTGGTACGAGAT
The DNA here is from genome assembly GCA_030042575.1 of Acidimicrobiales bacterium. Lineage (GTDB taxonomy): Bacteria > Actinomycetota > Acidimicrobiia > Acidimicrobiales > UBA8190 > UBA8190. The sequence continues at coordinate 2,092 of JASHZK010000022.1, read as the reverse complement.
CGCTTCTAGCCCGTGGAGCAACACGTATTACGGCTCGGCGGACGCCTTCTACAACAACGGCGAAACTACAGGCAGCCTTCAAGGCACACCGTTCTACGACCCGAATGTCCCAGTCTGTTGAGCGTGCGGGACACCTGCAATCGTCGTGTATCCACAATACGGCGGGCCGTAGCATACGGATGAAAAGAGCAAGCTAATTCCTCCGTCCAGGAGTGAAATTGATGTGCAATGCGAAGACGGCGACCCGGAGGCCTCCGATAAGGAGAAGAATCCCAGTAACTGCCATCCCAATTCCAACGTCGGACATCATCGCCCAGTGAGAGCAGGACGTCCCTACGTCATTAGGACTGAGGACTTGACCAATCTGCCCTAACCCCGAGGAACAGACTGCAGAGAGGCTGTTGTTGTGGGAGTGCAACACGAATCCCCAGATCGTCAGGATGACTCCGCTGACAATCCCGACGCTTCCCACGCCTACCAGTGAGTTCGCGAGACTCAGGTCACTCCTGACCGCTGGTGAATCCACAGAACTAACTGATGTTCCAGCAGTAGCGTTTGCTTGTGCTGCATTGCCGTTGGATTCGACTAAGGCCCCGCCGCACCGCACGCAGTAATTGAGGTAGTCTTTGTAATAAGCACCACAACCAGGACAGAGGAAAAGCCGTGAGCTGGCACCACTAGCCGAATCTGCTCCCATCAATCCCCCCTTCAGACGCTGGGTATACTTGCTAGGCGGACCGCATGTTATACGTGCATCGCAAGCGGCTGGTGAAGGTGACCGGACCCCGATAGCTGATCCACCCGCTATGCGAGTTGGTGTTCCTGTCGGTGGAGCCAGGCCTCTACGAACTCGACGGGGGTAAGCCAGCCGTGTGCGCTGTGGGGCCTGTTCATGTTGTAGTCGATCCGCCACGCCTCGATGAAGACCTTCGCTTCGAGCAGGCTGTCGAACTGCTGGCCGTTGAGGAGCTCGTCGCGCATCCGGCCGTTGAAGGACTCGATCCAGGCGTTCTGCCAGGGTGAGCCGGGGTCGATGAAGACGGTGCCGGTGCCGTTGAACCGGCACCAGTCGTCGACTGCGTGGGCGATGAACTCGGGTCCGTGGTCGAAGCGCACGTAGACCGGTGCACCACGATCTGCGGCTAGTCGCTCGAGACAGGCCACCACCCCGTCGGCGTCGATGGAGCGGTCGGTGTCGGTGGCGAGCGCCTCCCGGGTGAACTCGTCGACCACGTTCAGGAGCTTGAGCATCCTCCCGTCGCTCGTCTGGTCGAACTGGAAGTCCATGGCCCAGATCACGTTGGGCCGGATCGGGCACATCGCCCCCACGACCTGGCCGATGCCCCGCAGGGGCTTCTTGCGCTTGCGATAGGGCACCCGCAGGCCTTCTGCGATCCAGAGCCGGTGGATGCGCTTGTGGTTTCGCCCGCCAGCCAGCCTTCTTCGCCTCCACCGCTGCCCTCCGCCAGCCCCAGCGGGGACGCCGGCGCGAGAAGTCCCGCAACCACGCCCGAAGGGCGAGCTCGTCGTCGGAGGGAACGGGGGGCACGAGACGCTGAGTGGAGCGGGGCTGGCCGACGACCCGACAGGCCCGGCGTTCTGTCACCCCGAAGCGCTCCCGGAGGGCCACGACGGCCTTCCGGCGGGCGTCCGGGGTCAGGAGTTTCCCCGGTTCAACTCCTTCAGCATGTCGATGTCGAGGGCCTGGTCGGCCACGATCTTCTTCAGGCGCTGGTTCTCCCGACGCAGGTCCTTGAGCTCCCTGGCGTCGTCGGCCTTCATGCCGCCGTACTGGTTGCGCCAGCGGTGCCAGGTCGACTCGGTGATCTCGAGGTAGCGGGCAACCTCGTCGATCGGTCTGACCTGCTTCTGACTTCGCGACAGGGATCCCCGTTGAATCAAACGACATCGTGGGGTCCCCGGTCGGGGTGCTGCTGATCTCTGCTTCGATGGTAGGTGAGGCGCCCCAGACGTGCCGCTTCGAGCCCCGCCTCTCGGGCCTTGCGGATGGCGAGACCCCGTCCTTCGTGCTCGTCGTCGAGGGAAAAGAGCGCTGGGGCTGAGTGGCCAACTCCCGGCCCGAGTCGACGCG
>JASHZK010000171.1 GCA_030042575.1 Acidimicrobiales bacterium | reverse complement strand
CGGTGCAGCCCTGCACGCGCAGGTGACCGTCCACGCCGGAGTGCCAGAACCACGCCACGTCGGGTGTGAGCTCCGGCAGCGGCCTCCTCACCACCATGACGAGACCGCTTCACCGGCGATGAGCGACCCGCTCATGCCCGGCTCCACCAGCCGGCGCGCCGTGGCCGAGTCGACGGCCCCGGCCCTTCGGTCACCATGGCCGAGGTCCTCCGAGCCTCATGGGGCGACGGTAGGACAAGTTTGACTGCGACGTCAATGTCAGATACGTTCCCCCTCGGTCGGGCCGGGGAAGGAGCGTGTCGTGGGCGCAAGGGGGGACATCGGCTTCGAACCCAGGCTGCTGGTCGACGGCAGTCTCGTCGAGGCGGCGTCGGGCAGGACGTTCCCCAACGTCAACCCCGCCACCGAGGAGGTGCTGGGCGACGTCGCCGATGCCGACGCCGGCGACATGCACCGGGCCATCGACGCGGCCCGACGGGCTTTCGACGAGTCCGACTGGTCGACTGATCACGCCTTTCGCAAGCGCTGCCTCGAGCAGCTGCAAGAGGCGCTCGAGGCCGAGCAGGAGCAGCTGCGAGAGGAACTGATCCTCGAGGCGGGCTGCCCGCGCATGGTGACCCATGGGCCCCAGCTCGACACCCCCCTGGCCGGAGGCCTCACTCATCCCGCCAAGCTCATCGACGAATATCCCTGGGAGGTCGACCTGGGCGACGAGGTCTCGACGCTCACCAACCAGCTCACGGCCCGGCGCATCTGGCGCGAGGCCGTGGGCGTGGTGGGAGCGATCGTCCCGTGGAACTATCCGTTCGAGGTGACGATCCACAAGCTCGGCCAGGCCCTGGCCACGGGCAACACAGTGGTCCTCAAGCCCGCTCCGGACACACCCTTCAACGCCACGCGCATCGGGCGCCTGGTAGCCGAGCGCACCGACATCCCCGCCGGAGTGGTCAACGTGGTGACTTCGTCGGACCACCTGGTGGGAGAAGCGCTCACCCTGTCCCCCAAGGTCGACCTCGTCTCCTTCACCGGCTCGACGGCGGTCGGCAAACGCATCATGGAAAAAGGGGCAGCCACCATGAAGCGCCTCTTCCTCGAGCTGGGTGGCAAGTCCGCCACCGTCGTGCTCGAGGATGCCGATCTCGCCCTGTCATGTCTCATCGGCATCGCGCCGTGCATGCACGCCGGCCAGGGTTGCGCCACCCCGACGCGAATGCTGCTCCCCCGCTCCCGTTACGACGAGGGAGTGGAGATCCTGAAGGGCATCTACGAGTCGGTGGTGCCCGGCGATCCACAGCAGCCCGACGTGCTGTGCGGCCCGGTCATCTCGGCACGTCAACGCGACAAGGTCACGGGCTACATCCAGAAGGGCATCGACGAGGGGGCCAGGCTCCTCGTGGGCGGCACCGGCGCCCCGGACGGGCTCGACAAGGGGTTCTTCGTGCGCCCGACCCTGTTCGTCGACGTCGACAACGCCATGACCGTCGCCCGGGAGGAGATCTTCGGGCCCGTCCTCGTCGTCATCCCCTACGAGGGCGAGGAGGAGGCCCTGCGCATCGCCAACGACAGCCCCTACGGGCTGGCCGGCAACGTCATGTCGGGGTCCCTGGAGCGCTCGGTCGCCCTCGCCCGCAGACTGCGCGCCGGGTTCATCGGGCTCAACGGCGGCGCCGGGTACTTCGCCGACGTGCCCTTCGGTGGCTACAAGGAGAGCGGGGTGGGGCGCCAGAACGGCGTCGCCGGCTTCGAGCAGTACCTCGAGGTCAAGTCCGTCGCCTGGCCGGTGGGCTGAAAACCCCCCGGACCCGTCGATGCGGTTCCAGCTCACCGAGGACCAGCAGTCCCTGCGGGAGACCACGGCCAAGTACCTCTCCGACGCCGTCCCCGTCGGCCACTTGCGCAAGCTGCGCCAGCACCCGGCCGGGTACGAGGAGGAGTACTGGCGCCAGGGGGCCGAGCTCGGTTGGACCTCGCTGCTCGTGCCCGAGGAGCGAGGTGGGGGAAGCGTGAGCGGCAACGCCCTCGTCGACGCTACCCTGCTCGCCCACGAGTTCGGACGTCATGCCGCCCCCGGGCCCCTCCTGTCGTGCAACATCGCCGCCTCCGTCCTTGCCGGCGAGGCCCCGACAACCCGCCACGCCGTCGTGCTCGACGAACTGCTGTCGGGCTCACAAGTCGTCTCCTGGTGCTTCACGGAAGGGCATCCGGGTGGCCATCGCCCCGAGGGCTTGACCCTGGCCATCGACGTCGAGGGCGACGAGCTGGTCCTCCACGGCACGAAGCGCCCGGTGGAGGCAGCAGCCCAGGCCGGCCACCTGCTCGTGAGCGGTCGGAGCGGCGACGGGCTCACCCAAGTGCTGGTGCCGGTGGACACGCCGGGCGTGTCGATGGAACTCATGGAGACGGTGGACCTCACCCGGCGCTACTGGGTGGTGCGCTTCGACCGTGTGCGGCTGCCCGTCGACGCCGCCATAGGTCAGGTGGGCGGCGCCGCCCGCCAGGTCGAGCACCAGCTCCAGTTGGGCGTGGTCCTTCTGGCCGCCGAGACGGTGGGCGCCATGGAGCGGGGTTTCGACATGACCCTGGAATGGGCCTTCGACCGATACACCTTCGGCCGGCCACTGGCGTCCTACCAGGAGCTCAAGCACCGCTTCGCCGACATGAAGACCTGGCTCGAGGCGAGCCACGCCGTCACCGACGCAGCTGCCGCTGCCGTCGACGGCGCTGAGAAGAACGCGGCGGAGCTCGTCAGCGTGGCTGGCGCCTTCGTCGGCCAATACGGGGCCGAGCTCGTCCAGGACTGCGTGCAGATGCACGGAGGGATCGGGGTCACCTACGAGCACGACCTTCACCTCTTCCTCCGTCGGGCCACGCTCAACCGCACCCTGCTGGGGACGCCCGCCCTCCATCGCCGGCGCATCGCCGAGCTGGTCGCCGAGGCGGAGTCGTGAACAGCACTCGGGACGCCGAGGACGGCGACGGAGAGGACGGCGACAGACAAGACACTGCTGGCTTCGCGGCGCGGGCCCGGACCTGGATCGAGGCCAACCTGCGCCGTGTCGACCCGAGCGTGTACGAAGGTGCCTTCCGGACCGACCTCACCGAGGAAGAGGAGCTGGCCGAGGTCGCCCAGGAGCGCCAATTGCAAAAACGGCTACACGACGCCGGATTCGCCGGGATCTGCGTGCCTAGGTGTTACGGGGGCCAGGGCCTGACGCCGGCCCATCAGCGCGCCTTCAACGAGGCGCTGAACGGCCACGAGTTCCCGGCCCGCATCCAGTCACCGACCATGGCGCCGTGCCTGGCCGTGCTCCTCGAATTCGGCACCGAGGAGCAGAAGCGCACCCACGTCCCCCCCATCTTGCGGGGCGAGGAGCTGTGGATGCAGCTGCTGTCGGAGCCTGGCGGAGGTTCGGACGTGGCCGGTGTCCTCACCTCGGCGGCCCGCGACGGCGACCAGTGGGTCCTGAACGGTTCCAAGATCTGGACGACGGGCGCCTGGTGGTCGGACTGGGCTCTGTGCCTGGCCCGGACCAATTGGGACGTGCCCAAGCACCGCGGCCTGACCGTGTTCATCCTGCCGCTTCGCCAGCCCGGCCTCGAGATCCACCGCATCGAGATGCTCAACGGGTCCAAGGAATTCTGCCAGGAGTTCCTCACCGATGTCGTCGTGCCCGACAGCGACAGGATCGGAGACATCGACGAAGGCTGGACGGTCGGGGTCCGCTGGATGTTCCACGAGCGCATGCTCTACGAGTCCCCGCTGGTCACCTTCCCCGCCGGTCTGAGCCGCAGCTTCGCGTCGAGCTCGTACACGAACCTGGCCCGAGCCGCAGGGCGCCAGGAGGACCCGAGTGCCCAGGAGCTCGTCGGCGAGGCCCGCATGCTCGACGTGGTGAACGAACGGCTGCACGAGCGCATGAGCCGGGGCATCGCCGCCGGGTTGGTGAACGACCAAGCGGCCGCCATCCCCCGGCTCTTCAAAGGTGTTGCCGCCGTCCGGCTGCGCACCATCGCCTTTGAGCTGGCCGGGATGACCGGCGGCGCCTGGACACCCGACGACGGGCCGCTGTGCGACTGCGGCGTGGACTTCCTGATGCGCCAGACGGGGTCCATCGGCGGCGGGACCACGGAGATGGCTCGCAACGTGATCAGCGAGCGCGTGCTCGGCATGCCCCGCGAGCGCAGTGCCGACCGGGACATCCCCTTTCGCCAGGTGCGCCGCGGCCCGTCGGCCGGTCGTCGCCATGGCTGAGGCCGTCGTGGACCAGGCCCGGCGGCGATGCGGGAGGGCCACGGCTAGCATCGCCCTCGAGATCGGAGGCCCGTCGACGGCTGGATATTCGATCGACGAAGCGTTCTTCGCGGGAGGGCACCTATGACCGACGTGATGGAAGGCGTGCGAATCCTGGAGGTGGCCGAGCAGACCTTCGTGCCCGCCGCCTCGGCGCTGCTTGCCGATTGGGGCGCCGAAGTCATCAAGATCGAGCACGTGGAGCGGGGCGACGCCATGCGAGGCCTGGCGTCGTCGGGTATCGCCATGATCGGCAAGAGCGTGCACGTCCTTCTCGAGCACTCCAATCGGGGCAAGCAGAGCCTGGGGCTCGACCTGTCCTCCGAGGAGGGCCTCGAAATCCTCTACAAGCTGGCGGCGACGAGTGACGTCTTCCTGACCAACAAGCTCGCCCCGGTCCGCAAGAAGCTCAAGATCGAAGTCGAGGACATTCGGGCACAGAACCCGAACATCATCTACGCCCGGGGCCACGGCCAGGGCGAACGGGGGCCCGACGCCGACAAGGGCTCTTACGACTCCCTCGCCTTCTGGGCCAGAGCCGGGGTGTCGCTGGCGGTCACCAGGACCGATTACGACCACGTCGTCGGGCCTCCGGGACCGGGCTTCGGCGACTCGATCGGCGCCATGACCATCGCCGGCGGCATCATGGGTGCGCTGTTCCACCGGGAGCGCACGGGCGAGGCCACCACCGTCGACGTGTCCTTGCTGGCGTCGGGGATGTGGGCCATGGGACAGACCATCAGCCTTTCGCTGCAGCTGAACATGCCGTGGCAGCCGCCCCCCGGGGGCGCGCTCCGCAACCCGCTCACCGGCAACTACGAGGTGAAGGACGGTCGCTGGATCTCGCTCACCTGCCTGCAGGCGGGCAAGTACTGGCCGTCCATGGCCGAGGTAATCGGCCGTCCCGAGCTGGCCGCCGATCCCCGCTTCGCCGACAACGACGCCCTCCTCGAGAACGGCTCCGAGGCGGGCGCCATCCTTCGAGAGGCGTTCGCCCAGCACACCCTGGACGAGTGGCGCGAGAAGCTCGAGGGGTTCGCCGGCCAGTGGGCGGTGGTGCAGAACACGATCGAGGTGGCGAACGACCCCCAGTCGACAGCCAACGAGTACGTCCAGAACGGCGAGACGGCCGACGGCACCGCGTACTCGCTCGTCTCGGCACCGGTGCAGTACGACGGCAGGGCAGCGCCCATACGGCGGGCACCGCAGTTCAACGAGCACGGCGACAAGATCCTGACCGAGCTCGGGCTGGACTGGGACACCATCGTCGATTTGAAGGTCCGGGGCGTCGTCGCCTGACCGGTGACGGGGCACGAGTCAGGAGAGCGATAACAGGATGGGACTGTTCGACGCATTCAACTACAAGGGCAAGCGGGCGCTCGTGGTGGGGGGCGCCACCGGGATGGGTGCCGCCACGGCCGAACTGGCCCAGGACGCCGGAGCCGAGGTGGTGATCATGGACGTCGCCGAGCCTTCGCTGACGGGCGCCAAGTCCATCCATGTGAACCTGGCCGACAGGGAGTCCATCGACACGGCCCTCGACCAGCTGGGCGGGCCGGTCGACGTACTGTTCTCCTGTGCCGGGGTGGCCGACGGCACGCCGGGCATCGAGAAGATCAACTTCATCGGCCATCGGCACCTGATCGACCGCATGCTGGCGGGCGGGATGCTGCCGCCGGGATCGGCCATCGGCTTCATCTCCTCGGCAGCCGGCCTGGGCTGGGAGTCGAACCTCGAGCGGCTGAAGGACTACCTGGCCACTCCCGATTTCGACTCGGCGGCCAAATGGGTGGAGCGCAACGGCGGCGCCGACTACATGTCGACCAAGCAGGCCATCTGCGCCTACGTGGCCTCCCAGGCCTATCCCATGCTCAAGCGGGGGGTGCGCATCAACGCCATCTGCCCGGGGCCGACGGACACGCCGCTGGCCCAGGCCAACAAGGAGCTTTGGCTCGGGTTCGCCTCGGACTACCGGGCCGAACTGGGTATCGAGCCCTCCACCCCCCTCGAGCAGGCCTACCCGCTTCTCTTCCTGTGCAGCGATGCGGCAGCCGCCATCACCGGCCACATCCTGGTCACCGACGTCGGCTACTTCGCCGCCGGGCTGACCGAGGCCTACCCCCCGGCCACCGACATCGCCCGGTTCCTGACCGGAAGACTGACCTGACAGAAGCGAGCGCCGGGGCCATCGCCGGCCTGCTGTCCGTCAGACGAGAGCCGAGCCACGGTGGAGGCGGAGGTGCCGCCGCCCGTCGAACTGCACCCATGACCAAAGGAGCACGGATGCCCGATTACAGGTTCCTGGTGTACGAGACCTTCGACAACGGCAAGCTCGCCCGCATCATGCTCAACCGGCCCGATGCCCGCAACGCCCAGAACCGCGGGCTGCTGGTGGAGCTCAACGACGCCTTCCTCCATGCCGAGGCTGACGACCAAGTGCGAGTGGTCATCCTGGGAGGGGCCGGGCCCATGTTCTCCTCGGGTCACGACATGGGTTCGAAGGTGTCCCTGGAGGAGTACACCCCCGGGCCCAACCAGCACCCCACCCGGACGATCAACGGGGGAACCAGGTTGGGTGCCGAGTCGCTCATGCTCCAGGAGTGGCACTACTTCTTCGACAACACCCGGCGCTGGCGCAACTTGAGAAAGGTCACCATCGGCCAGGCCCACGGTGACGTCTACGCCGCCGGCCTCATGTTGCTGTGGGCCTGCGACCTCATCGTCTGCGCCCAGGGCACGCGCTTCGCCGACGTGGTCGGCGCCCGGCTGGGGATGTGCGGCGTCGAGTACTTCGCCCACCCGTGGGAGCTCGGCCCCCGCAGGGCCAAGGAGCTCCTGCTCACCGGCGACGCCATCGACGCCGAGGAGGCCCACCGCCTGGGAATGGTCAGCAAGATCTTCCCGCCCGACCGGCTCGAGGACATGACCCTCGACTTCGCCCGCCGGATCGCCCAGCTGCCGACCATGACCTCACTGCTCGTCAAGGAGTCGGTGAACCAGTCCGTGGACATCATGGGCTTCTACAACGCCCTCAACGCCTGCTTCACCTTGCACGAACTCAACCATTCGCACTGGGCCTGGGTAAACGACGATCACTACCCGGTGGCCAAGGAGGACTCGGGCATCCCCAACTGGCGCAACGCTCCACCCATCGTCCCGGCAGTAAAGGACAAGGTCCGAGCCGACGGCTGACTCGTGTGCGAGGACCGGGTAAGGGCACGTCGCCAGGGATCGCTCATCCGTGATGAACGTCGTCGTGGTCGTCGGTAACCCCAAGCGCGGCTCGCGCACCCGGCAAGCGGCCGAGATGGTGGCGCAGCGTCTCACCGGCGGCCAGCCGCAGAGCGTGGTCGAGCTGGCCGACCTCGGCGCCCGTCTGCTCGTCCCCGGCGACCCCGACGTGACGATGGCCAAGCAAGCCGTGCTCGAGGCCGAGCTGGTGGTGTTCGCCACGCCCACCTTCAAGGCCACCTACAGCGGGCTGCTCAAGCTCTTCCTCGACTGCTTCGCCGCCGGCGAGCTGGCCGGCACCCCAGCCGTGACGCTCATGCTGGGGGCATCGCCCCGACACGCCTTGGCCGGCGAGCACACCCTGAAGCCGGTGCTGTCCGAGATCGGCTGCAGCTGCCCGGCCCCGGCCCTGTTCCTCCTGGAGTCCGAGTGGGAGTCGGGCCCCGAGCTCGAGGCCTGGCTGGCCCGGGCTGCCCCCGCTCATCGGATCCCGGCGCCCGGCGAGCACCCCTGACAGCCTGGTGATATCTTGCCTCTTTGAAAGCGGAAACGACATTCTCGGGGGGGAGGGGGAGCCGATGGCCGGCGTCGAGAGTTCATCCTGGCCAGCGTCGATGACCATCTGATCGAGCCTCCTGGGCGAGCGGGTGAAGGGCGAGAACGCCGCCGAGCCCCGACCCCTTCGAACAACTGCGCACTCAGCTCGCCATGGACGACACGGCGGAACAAGGACGAACAGGAGGCGATCGATGGCGAAGCGAACGATGGCCCTGGTGGGATTCATGCAGGCCGGGAGCACCACCGTGTATGCCGGCTCCTGGCGCCATCCGGCCACCGAACATGGCTTTTTGACGTCCGCCTACTACGCCAAGCTGGGGCGGATCCTGGAAGAGGGTCGCTTCGACATGATGTTCTTCGACGACCGCCTGGCCATGCCCGGAATCTACGGTGGGTCGGTGGCCGAGGCCGTGCGCCTGGGCGCCCGTCCCGTGAAGCTGGACCTGAGCATCGTGCTCGGGGTCATCGCCGGTGCCACCCAGCACATCGGGCTGGGGGCCACCTACTCGACCACCTACTACTCCCCCTTCCACGTGGCCCGTACTTTCGCCACCCTCGACCACCTGAGCGGAGGACGCGCCGCCTGGAACGTGGTCACGTCGGTCAACGACAGTGAGGCTCAGAACTACGGTTTCACCGAACATCTGGGCCACGACGAACGCTACAACCGAGCCGACGAGTTCCTCGAGGCCACAAGCGCCTTGTGGGACACCTGGGAGGACGACGCCCTGGTGCTCGATCGGGCTGCCGGGTACTTCGCCGACCCGTCCAAGGTGCACGAGCTCGGCTACGACGGCAAGTGGTTCTCGGTGCGAGGTCCGCTCACTGTCCCTCGCTGCCCGCAGGGCCGTCCGGTGCTGCTCCAGGCCGGGTCCTCGGGCCGGGGCCGGGACTTCGCGGCGCGGTGGGCCGAGCTGATCTTCACCGGCGATCCCGACATCGACATCGCCCGCTCGCACTACAAGGACCAGAAAGAGCGCATCGCCGAAGGAGGACGGGACCCGGAAGCGGTCAAGATGCTGCCCATGGTCTACACCGTCATCGGCGAGTCCCACAGGCATGCCGAAGAGCGCGAGCAGCTCTTCCTGAACGAACTGGTGGACCCCATGGCCTCGCTCACCTTGCTGTCAGAGCTGATGAACTACGACTTCTCCTCCATGGCCCTCGATGACCCCATCACCGACGAGCTCGTCGAGTCTGTGTCGGGTATCCGGGGCCTGGTGCAGAACCTCCGCCGCCACATCGGCGGGACGGTGACGCTGGCCGATCTGGCCGGTCACCGTGCCACCTTGTTGCAGGGTCCCCGCTTCGTCGGCACCGGCGCCCAGGTGGCCGACCAGATGGAGCACTGGATGGATGCCGAGGCCTGCGACGGCTTCGTCATGGCGGCCACCCACTCTCCGGGTGCCTACGAGGACGTCGTTCGCTTGGTGGTGCCCGAACTGCAGCGCCGGGGCCTGCTTCGGACCCGCTACCGCGGTTCGACCCTGCGGGAGAATCTGGGCCTTCCCCGGCCGGAGCGCGCCGTCCATGCCTGATCCGGCCGGACCCGATCGCCGCGGCCCGCTCCAGGGCCTGCGGGTGCTGGACACGGCCACGCTGGCGGCCGGGCCGGTCATGGCCACCGCCTTCGCCGAGTTCGGCGCCGATGTCATAAAGGTGGAACAGCCTGGTTCAGGCGACCCCATGCGCAACTGGGGGGAGCGCAAGGACGACGTGGGGCTGGTGTGGAAGAGCATGAGCCGCAACAAGCGCTGTATCACCCTCGACCTCCGACACCCAGACGGCCAGGACCTGCTCCACCGGCTGCTGGACGTGAGCGACGTGGTCGTCTTCGGCAACCGCCCCAGCGCCCTGAAGCGCTGGGGACTGGACTGGCTGTCGGTCCACCACGCCCATCCACACGTGGTCATGGTGCACATCAGCGGCTACGGCGCCGGAGGCCCCAAGAGCGACCGACCGGGCTTCGGCACCCTGGCCGAGGCCATGAGCGGCTTCGCTCACTTGACCGGGCAGCCCGACGGTCCGCCGACGCTACCGCCGTTCATGCTGGCCGACGGCGTGGCCGGCCTGGCCGCCACCTACGCCACCATGATGGCCCTGTATCACCGCGACCATCGAGGCGGACAGGGCCAGCTGGTGGACGTGAACCTCATCGAGCCCTTGGCCCGCCTCATCGAGTCGGCCACCTTGACCTACGACCAGTTGGGCGTGGTCCCCACGCGCCGGGGCAACCGGCTCGATGCCAGCGCGCCGCGTAACGCCTACCGGACGGCGGACGGCAAGTGGCTGGCCGTTTCGGGCGCCTCGCCCAACATCGCCCGGCGGGTTTTCCGGGCGGTCGGGTGCCCCGACATGGCCGAGAACCCCGACTACGTCGATCCGGTCATGCGCCAGAGCAGGGCCCGTGAGGTCGACCAGGTGGTGGCCCAGTGGGTCGGCCGCCACACGCTGGAGGAGGCCATGTCCGTCTTCGAGGAGGCCGAGGTGGCGGCCGCCCCGGTCTACGACGCCTCCCAGCTGCTGGCCGACGAGCACCTGCGGGCCCGAGGCACGTTCGTGCCCATCGAAGACCCCGATCTTGGGCGGGTCACAGTGCAGGCGCCGGTGGTGCGACTGAGCGAAACCCCCGGACGCATCGAGCACCTGGGCCGGCCGCTCGGGGCCGACAACGAGGCCGTATTCGGTGAGTTGCTCGGAGTCGACCCCGAACGGCTGGTCGCCCTGCGCCAGGCCGGGACCATATGACGGCGGTCCCCGACCTGCTGCACCCGCCGCGGTCCCGGCGATCGGAACTGGCCACACCGGCCAGCAACGCCGAGATGTGCGCCAAAGCCCCCTCCTCGGGGGCCGACCTCGTCTTCTTGGACCTGGAGGACGCCTGCGCTCCGCTGGCCAAGGAGGGGGCCCGCCAGATCGCCGTGCAGGCTCTCACCGAGCTCGACTGGGGGCGTACCGTCCGGGCCGTCCGGATCAACGGCATCGACACCCCCTGGTGCCACGGCGACATAATCGAACTCGTGACCGGGGCCCGCGAGGCTCTCGACGTGATCATCGTGCCCAAGGCGCGCACGGCCCGCGACGTGTGGTGGGTGGATGTGCTGCTGACCCAGCTCGAGGACGCCCTCGGGCTGTCCAAGCACGTCTCTCTCGAAGTGCTCATCGAGGAGGCCGAAGGACTGAGCAACGCCGCCTCCATCGCCCGCTCGAGCGAACGCCTCCAGGCCGTCATCTTCGGCGCCGGCGACCTGTCCGCCTCGCTCCAGGCGCGCGTCGACGGGAATTTCGACCCGCTCGGGGACTACCCGGGCGACTTCTGGCACTTCGCCCGGGTGCAGGTGCTGACCGCCGCCCGGGCGGCGGGCATCGATGCCATCGACGCCCCCTATCCCGCCTATCAGGACATCGAGGGCTACCGCCGGGCCGCGGTGCATGCCAGTCTTCTCGGCTTCGACGGCAAGTGGGCCATCCATCCGGGCCAGGTGCCGATCGCCAACGAGATCTTCGCCCCCACCGAGCAACAGGTGGCCGAGGCGGAGGAAGCGATAAAGGCGTACCGCACCGCCCAAGCTGACGGCGTCGGGGCCATCGGTCGCCACGGCAAGCTCGTTGACGCCGCCCACATGCGCCTGGCCGCCAACGTCCTCTACAAGGCGTCGCTGGCCACGGGCGCCGGCACGCCATCTGGGCCTACCTCCACCAGGAGCGAAGCATGAGTCGACCACGGCGGCCCGAAGCCATTCGCCTGCGCAGTGCCCGCATGCTCGACATCGTCAAGGGAGAGCTGCTCGAACCCGGCGACGTGCTGGTCGTGGGTGATCGCATCGCCGAGCTGGCACCGACGACGGTGCCCGAGGGCACTCTGGCCCTGGACGTGGGCGACCTGACCCTGCTCCCCGGGCTCATGGACATGGAGGTCAATCTGCTCCTGGGTGGCCCCGACCACCGAAGCCCGCTCAATGCCGTGCAGGACGACCCGGCGCTGCGCGTCTTGCGGGCGGTCGTGAACGCCGGGCGCACCCTGCGGGCAGGGTTCACGACCGTGCGCAACCTCGGATTGTTCGTGCAGACCGGAGGCCTGCTGCTCGACGTGGCCCTGAAGAAGGCCATCGACCGTGGCTACGTCGACGGGCCCCGGGTCATCCCCGCCGGTCACGCCATCAGCCCGACCGGGGGCCATCTGGATCCCACCATGTTCCAGGCCTTCGCTCCCCACGTGATGCCCTTGACCGTGGAGGAGGGCATCGCCGACGGAGTCGACGAGATCCGCAAGGCCGTGCGGTACCAGATAAAGCACGGGGCCGAGCTGATCAAGGTGTGCGCCTCGGGAGGGGTCATGTCGCACACCGGCCCGGCCGGCGCCCAGCAGTACTCCGACGACGAGCTGCGCGCCGTGGCGGACGAGGCCCACCGGGCCGGGCTCAGGGTGGCCGCCCACGCCCATGGCGACGACGGCATCAGGGCCGCCATCGAAGCCGGCATCGACTGCATCGAGCATGGGTCGCTCATGAGCGACGCCACCATCGACCTCATGGTGGAGCGCGGACGCTTCCTGGTACCGACCACCTACCTGGCCGACGGCATGGACGTCTCCCACGCCGACCCCGAGCTGCAGGCCAAGGCGCTCGACGTATTCCCCCGGGCCAAGAAAACCGTGTCCAAGGCCATCGCCAAGGGCGTGAGGATCGCCTGCGGCACCGACGCCCCCGCCATTCCCCACAGCCACAACGCCAAGGAGCTCGTGGCCCTCGTCGACCGGGGCATGACGCCCCTGCAAGCGCTTCGGGCCGCCACCACCGTCGCCGCCGAGCTCATCGACAAGGACGATCGAGGTCGGATCGAAGAGGGCCTCTTGGCCGACATCATCGCCGTACCGGGGGACCCGTTGACCGACATCGGGCTCACCGAGGATGTGCGCTTCGTGATGAAGGGCGGCACCGTCTATCACGACGCCGCGGCTGGCTGACCTCGTCCGACCGTCTCGCGCAGCAGCGTTGCCCGACGACCGCCCGCCTTCAACGGGCAGCGATGCCGTGGAGGATGAGGTCCCACAGCTCCTCTGCCGCGGCCTGATCGTCGCCCAAGGCGGCGCCGGCGATAGTGGACGAAAAAGCGTTGAACATGATCGCCTCGAGGATCATTCCCGTTGCCCGGCCCTCGAGGCCGGTGCGGACCACCCCGGCGGCCACGGCATCGTCCAGGAGTTCTCGGAAGATCGCCACCAGGGGAGCAAAAGCTCGGGCAGCCTCCCTGGGGCGATCGGTGAGCAGCTGCTGGGCGAAGTCGGTCACCACCGGCGGCGCGCCCTTGCGGGCTCCCTTTCCGGTGGGAAGGCTGCAGAGCCGGTGGTACTCGACCACGAAGCGATGCAGGCGCTCCGTCGGTGGCACCTCCTCCTCCACCTTGCTCCTCAGGAGCTCAGCGGTGGCGGCCACCGACTCCTCGAACAGCGCCAGGAGCAGCTCGTACTTGCCGTCGAAGTGCTGGTAGAAGCTGCGCAGCGACTGTCCCGACCTCTCGACGACCTCCTGCACGGTGAAATCCCTGCGGTCGCTCGCATTGATGAGCTCGGTGGCGGCGGCCATGAAACGTTGCACGCGGTTCTCTGCTCGGGTGCGGGCTGAGTCGAGCGACCGCGCCACCGCCATCTCGCGCCAGCTCACACCCCGGCCTTCGGGTGCGGTGTCGGTCGGTTCGCTCGAGGCCATTTTCGGGAAGGGTACCTCTATACGGCCGGCTCGATGACGGCCTCCATGCTGGCAGCACCGCTGTCGGGCACCCGTGGCTGGCGCCACACCTCGACCGGAAAGGATGCGTTCACCAACGAGTAGGCGAGCCACAGAAGGCGCGTCGCCTCGAGGGGCAACGAGTTCAGCTCGAGGCCATCGAGATAGGCGAGGATCGCCTCCAGGCGGGGAAAGGCGGCGTCGTACAACGCCTGCAACTGGTCCATGGTGGACGACAGGCGCTTGGCGTAGCGCTCGGCCTCGGTGCCCAGGGCCCAATCGGCGAAGGGGTCGAGGTCGACGAACTCGGAAGGGAACACGGGCACGGGAGTCTTCTCCGTCACGACACCGCCGGCACCGGGACCGGCGTATAGGGGTTCGTCGGATCGCTGTCGAGGGCGGACACGTACTCCCGGGCCGTACGGTGCAGGTGCCGCAACAGGATCTCCTGGTCGTTCAGGGGGAACATGGTCACCGCCCGCGTCTCGAGCATCATCTGCGTCGCCTCCAAGGTGTTGCCGTCCTGGAGGGCGTACTCCTTGAAGGTGACGGCGGCCAGTTCTTGGCGGAGGCGTTCGGTGGCGTTGGCGGGGGGCACGAAATAAAGCGTCCCTTCGAAGATGTGGGTGTTGTAGGACGTAGGCCAGTAGTGATAGGTGAGGTACCACCCCGTCGACCAGATGAGGAGCATGAAATTGGGGAAGAAGACGAAAGAGTCGAGTCCCCACGCCGGGCTCCTGGCCGGGTTGAGTGCGGGCGGCAGCGGGTCGAGACCCTCGATGCCGGGACGGTCCCAGGGCCCGAACAGCCCGCTGTGAAGCTTCTGCTCGATGGGCTTCACCATGTTGATGTCCTTGGGTGGCGACATCCCGCCCCACGAGGACACCATCCCGTGCGGGCCGTCGATCTGGTAGGCCAGTGCCTCATAGCCGATTCCCTGCAGCTTGCGCGACTCCTCGGCCACCGACTGCCTGGCGTGCAGGATCGGTGCGTGGTAGAACTCGGCGAAGGCGTCGATGAACAGCTTCCAGTTCGACCCCACCACGGCCCGGTACCGGTAGACCTGAGTCATCTTGTCGAAGGGGTAACCGGTGATGCCCGCCCCGAACTCACCGAGGTAGTCGACCACCGAGGTCGTGTTGGCAGGGTCGATGTTCACCCAGATGAACCCCTCCCACACCTCGCACTGCACGGGCACGAGCCCGTAGCGCGACTTGTCGAGGTCGAAGAACTCGGGTTCCTGCTGCACGAAGGTGCACGCGCCTTGGAGGTCATAGCGCCAGCCGTGGTACTTGCAGGTGAACTGCCGGCACACCCCCGAGGTCTCCTCCCGCGGGTAGTCGTGCCATACGAGCTTGTTGCCCCGGTGCCGGCAGACATTGTGGAAGGCCCGGACCTGGCCGTCGATTCCCCGCACGACGATGACCGAGGTGCCGGCCGCCTGCAGTTCTCTGGTGAAGTAGCTGCCGGGGCGCGCCAGCTCCTCCACCCGGCCCACATTCAGCCAGGTGCGGGCGAAGATGGCCTTGCGCTCGAGCTCGTAGTGCTCAGGGGAGATCGAGTCTTCGTAGGACACCGGGCCCGTGCCCAGCTCCGGGTAATGCTCGGTCCAGCTGCCTTCGGCCGGCTTCTCGAAATGCGGCATCAGGATCCCTTTCTTTCGTCTTGCTTGGCCAGCAGGCGATCGAGGTTGGCCCGCAGCTCGGGTGAGGTGAACGAACGGTCCTCTGCCGCCAGGGCGAAGTCCAAGGTGGCCAGCACGGCGCGCTCGAGATGGAGGTTGAGGACGCGTTTGGTGTCCTGGACCGCTCCCGGCGGGAGGGCGGCGATGCGCCGGGCGAAGTCGAGGGCCTGCGACAGCACCTCGTCGTCGGGGACGACGTGGTTGACCAGGCCGATCTCCGCCGCCCGCCGGGCGGGGATGCGCTCCCCGGTGAGCGCGTACTCCTTGGCCAGCTGCAGGCTGATGAGCAGCGGCCAGGTGACCGGCCCGCCGTCAGCGGCCACCAGTCCAAGAGCGACGTGGGGATCGGCGAGATGGGCGCTTTCCGCCATGAACACGATGTCAGAGAGCGCCACCAGGCTGCAGCCCAGCCCTACGGCGGCGCCGTGCACGGCGGCCACCACCGGGACACGGCAGCCCACCAGGCCGGTGACGATCTGCCGGCCGTGTCTCAGCGTCTCGTTGCGCAGGTCGGGGTCGCGCCAGAGCCGGTCCAGATAGCCGAAGTCGCCTCCGGCACAGAAGGCCCGGCCGTTGCCAGTGAGGACCATGGCTCGGGCCCGGCGGTCGGCGTCGATCTGGGGGAACAAGGCGGCCAGCCCGGCATGGAGCTCGTGGTTGGCCGCGTTCAGCTGTTCGGGCCGGTCCAGGCGCACGATGCGGACGGGGCCGTCGCTCTCCACCTGTAGGTGCGGCCCCACCTCGTACTCGCTCATGACCGGGTACGGGCCGGTCACGGTGTGCTCACTCATGACGGCAGCCCCAGGATGCGGCGGGCCACCACGTTGCGCTGGATCTGCGACGTCCCCCCCATGACGCTCTGGGCCCGGCTGTAGAGGTAC
>JASHZK010000170.1 GCA_030042575.1 Acidimicrobiales bacterium | reverse complement strand
CAGGGCCTTGAGCAGCCGGTCGATCACAGGCGGCGGATCTCCACCACGGCCGAGCGCCGCCGTCCACGACGGCGGCCGAGCAGATAGGCCAGCACCACCAGCGCCGACACACCCACTGCCGCCCCCGTGAGCAGGGCGGGACGCGCCGCCTGCACCTGCTCGTCCACCCCGCCGGCCATCTCCCGAAGCTTGGCCTCGATGTCGTCCCTGGTGATGGGGCGGTCCCCGGGAGCGGAGCGAGACGCGGGCACGAGCTCAGCCCCTCGCCCGTCTGCGGGCCGGCCCGGCCGTCACCCGCCAGCCGGCCAGCCCCGCCACCAGCACGGCGCCCCCGGCCACGATCAGGTAGGGAACCCACGTGAAGTTGCCGGAGAAGGTGGTCCCGGTCTCGGTCTGCAGGGCCCGGAGCCCGCCCAGGAGCATGACCGACAGTCCGACGGCCAGGAACACCGAGCCCGCCAGTCCGAAGGCCACGAAGCGCACCAGCCCGCGCAGTGGTCCCAACGTCTCCTGCTTGGCGTAGTCGACGACCAGCTCCACCAGCTCGCCGCCCGCGCCTCGAGTGCCCTTTTCAGCCACCTACCCTCCGTCCTCGGCGCCGCCGTTCCGGGGGGCCAGGATATAGGTCGAGCTGGCTCGGGCCACGGGACGCTCATGGGCGTCGACCACCTCGGCCTCCACGAAGGCCACCCGCGTGCCACCGGAGACGACCTGGGCCGTGCAGGTGAGCCACCCCCCGGCCCGCACCGGGGCCAGGAAGCTGATCTTGAGCTCGGCGTTGGCCGAAGACACCTTTCCTCCCCCCAGCCGGCGGGCCCGGGCCCACGTCACGCTGGCCGCCCCCATGGCCGAGTCACAGAAAGCAGCGAGAAAGCCCCCCTGGACCAGGCCGGCCGGGTTGGCGAAGCGTTCGTCGGCCGGCATCCGCCACACGGTGTGTCCCGGTTCGCTCTTGTCCAGGCACACCATGCCCAAGGTGAGGTCGCAGTTGGGCGGTACCTGCATGGCGGAGGCCACAGACGTCCGACCGTAGTGCGCGCCGCGCCCCCAGGCGCCCGCTGGTCAGAGGCCCACTAGCGTCGCCGGTGTGCCCTTCGCCGCCGCCATGAGCGAGCACCCGGTGACGGCCCACGCCGTGGGCGAGGTCGCCGGCCAGGTCCTCGAACGCCTCGGTGATCGGCCCGACCTGGCCCTGCTCTTCGTGACCCCGCCCCACGCCGGTGCCCTGCAGGAGGCGGCTTCGGTGGTCCAGTCGGTCCTGCACCCGCTCGTCGTCGTGGGCTGCGCCGCCGAGTCGGTGGTGGGCCCCCACCGCGAAGTCGAGCAGAGCGCGGCGATCACCTTGCTGGCGGCGCGCACCGGACCGCTCGTCCCGCTGACCCTGGAGGTGGTACCCGTCGACGGCGAAGGGGCCACCCTGGCTGGTTGGCCCGCCGAGTTGGCCTTCCGTCCACAGGCCGTGCTCCTCGTGGCCGACCCCTACAGCTTCCCGGTCGAAGACGTCATGGACTGGATCCAACAGCGCCACCCGGCCCTGGCCGTGGTCGGTGGCATGGCGTCGGCCGGCCGTGGCCCGGGAGGCAACCGCCTGGTGCTGGGAGACACCGTCAGGCCCAGCGGCGCGGTGGGCGTCCTCCTCGGACCGGGGATCGAGGTGGAGACCGTCGTCTCCCAGGGCTGTCGCCCCTTCGGCCATCCCCTGGTGGTGACCCGGTCCGAGGGCAACGTGCTGCTCGAGCTGGCCGGGCGCCCGGCCCTCGAACAGCTGGTGTCCCAGGCCACCGAGACGCTCGACGAGGAGGAGGTGCGCCTGCTCGAGTCCGGCGGGCTGCACCTGGGCCGGGTCATCGACGAGCATCGCGAGTCCTTCGGCCGGGGCGACTTCCTGGTGCGCAACGTGGTGGGCGCCGACCGCTCGAGCGGAGCCATCGCCGTCGGCGACGTGGTGCCGGTGGGCACCACCGTGCAGTTCCACCTGCGCGACGCCCAGACGGCCGACGACGACCTGCGGGCCCTGTTGCACGGTCGGCGGGCCGACGCCGCCCTCCTGTTCACCTGCAACGGCCGCGGCACCCGCCTGTTCGACGGGCCCGACCACGACGTGGGCGTGCTCACCGAGGAGTTGGGCCACATCCCCCTGGCCGGCTTCTTCGCCGCCGGCGAGCTCGGTCCCGTGGGGGGGCACAACTTCCTCCACGGCTTCACCGCCTCGATCGCCCTGGTGCGCGACCCGCCCGGCCCGGGGTGACACCGGCCCCTCCCTGGGCATCACCCGGGGAACCCGCCGGACCGGGATGGCACGGGCAGGACGCTGCCCGTTGCCCGAATCTGTCCAGCGGGTACGGTGACCCGGGTGAGCGACACCGACATCGAGCAGCTGGGCATCAACGTCGTGAGAGGGTTGGCCATGGACGCCCCCCAGAAGGCGAACTCCGGGCACCCGGGCACGGCCATGGCCCTGGCGCCGCTGGCCCACGTCCTGTTCACCCGGATCATGCGCCACGATCCCGCCGACCCGTCGTGGCCCGATCGTGACCGCTTCGTGCTCTCCAACGGCCACGCCTCGATCCTGCTCTACTCGTTTCTGTTCCTCACCGGGTACGGGCTGTCGCTGGAGGACATCCGCCGGTTCCGCCAGTGGGGCTCGAAGACACCGGGCCATCCCGAGGTCCACCACACCGCCGGGGTGGAGGTCACCACCGGGCCACTCGGCCAGGGCTTTGCCAACGGGGTGGGCATGGGACTGGCCGAGCGGTGGCTGCGAGCCCGTTTCGGACCGGAGGTGGTCGACCACCACACCTTCGTCGTCTGTTCCGACGGGGACCTCATGGAGGGCATCAGCCACGAGGCGGCCTCCCTGGCCGGCCATCTGGGGCTGGGGCGGCTGGTGTACGTGTACGACGACAACCACATCACCATCGACGGGCCCACCGAGCTCGCCTACAACGACGACGCCGCCGAGCGCTTCTCCGCCTACGGATGGCACACCGAGGTGCTGGGCGAGGTGGCCAACGACACCGAGGTGCTCGAGTCCGCCCTGCGCCGGGCCATGGCCGTGGAGGACAGGCCGTCGATGCTCGTGCTGCGCAGCCACATCGGCTGGCCCTCCTCCGCCCAGGACACCCCCGAGGCCCACGGCGATCCCCTGGGAGAGGACGTGGTGCGTCAGACAAAACAGATCCTCGGCCTTCCCCCCGACGAGGACTTCTGGGTGCCCGAAGAGGTCTTGGCCTACTACCGGTCCTGCGGCGAACGGGGCCGGGCGCTGAGCACCCAGTGGCGGGCGCGCTTCGAGGCCGCGCCCATCGACAAAACGGCGTGGGCGGCGGCCCAGGGCGGACGCGGCTTGGACGGTTGGGAGACCAAGCTCCCCACCTTCGAGGCCGGTGCCATGCTGGCCACGCGCCGAGCGCTCAACCAGTGCATCGACGCCAGCGCCGAACTCATCCCCGGACTGGTCGTCGGTTCCGCCGACCTCACCAAGAACAACGGGGTGAAGCTGGCGAACGGCTCAAACCAGTCGACCGACGACCCCGGCGGAAACCAGGTCCACTACGGCATCCGGGAGCACACCATGGGCGGGATCATGACCGGCATGGCCCTCCACGGCGGTGTGCTGCCGGTGGGGGGCACCTTCTTCATCTTCAGCGACTACATGCGCCCGGCCGTCCGCCTGGCCGCACTGTCGCAGGCACATGTCGTCTACTCCTGGACGCACGACTCGGTGGGGCTGGGCGAGGACGGCCCCACCCACCAGCCGGTCGAGCAGTTGGCCGCCATGCGGGCCATGCCCGGGCTCCGGGTCATTCGCCCGGCCGACGCCAACGAGACGGCCCATGCCTGGCGGATCGCCATCGACTCCGAGGGCCCCACCGGCCTGTTGCTGACTCGTCAGGACCTGCCCGTGCTGGCCGGTACCGACAGCGCCTACGAGGGGGTCCGCCGCGGTGGATACGTCCTGCGCCCGGCGTCGGGGCCTCCCGACGTGGTGCTGGTGGGCACGGGCAGCGAGGTTCAGCTGTGCCTGGCGGCGACCCGACTGCTCGGACAGGGCTCCCCAGGGCCAGCCCTGTCCGCCAACGTGGTGTCGCTGCCCTGCTGGGAGCTCTTCGCCCTGCAGGACGAGGCTTATCGCCACACGGTGCTGCCCCCCGGGGTTCCCGTGCTGGCGGTGGAAGCGGCCGCCTCCCTGGGCTGGGAGCGCTACGCCGACGACAGTCTCTCCATCGACCACTTCGGCGCCTCGGCACCGGGCGCCGTCGTCCTCGAGCACTTCGGCTACACCGCCGACAACGTGGCGGCCCGGGCCCGGGCGCTGGTGGAAAGGAGCCGACCATGACCAAGCTGCACGATCTGTTCGAGCAGCAGGGACAGAGCCCTTGGCTCGACAACCTCCGCCGCGACTACCTGCAGAACGGCACCCTCGCCGTGCTGGTGGGCCAGGGCATCCGCGGCGTCACCTCCAACCCCACCATCTTCGCCAAGGCCATCGAGGGCAGCACCGTCTACGACGAGCAATTCGCCGACCTCATCGGATCCAACGACGTGGAGGACGCCTACTGGGACATGGTGGTGGACGACATTCGTCACGCCCTGGAGGTGCTGCGGCCGGTGCACGAATCGTCGGGTGGCGTCGACGGGTACGTGTCGCTGGAAGTGCTGCCCTCGCTGGCCCACGACACGGGGGGAACCATCGCCTCGGCCCGCCATTTCCACACGCTCATCGCCGCCCCCAACCTCTACGTGAAGATCCCCGGTACGGCCGAAGGCGTTCCCGCCGTCCGGACCATGGTCAGCGAGGGCCGCAACATCAACGTGACCCTGCTGTTCTCCCTGGAGCGCTACGACGAGGTCATCGACGCCTACATGGGCGGGTTGGAAGACCGTCTGGCCGGCGGTGCCGACGACTTGTCCGCCGTGCACGGGGTGGCCTCGTTCTTCGTGAGCCGGGTCGACACCGAGGTCGACCGGCGCCTCGAGACCTTGGCCGGCCAGGAATCCGGCGCCATCCCTACGGTGCTCGACCAGCGCGGCTCGGCCGCCGTGGCCCAGGCCCGACTGGCCTACCAGCTGTTCGAAGAGCGATTCGCCAGCGAGCGCTGGCGGCGCTTGGCCCTGAAGGGCGCCAACGTGCAGCGCCCGCTGTGGGCGTCGACATCGACCAAGAACCCGGACTATCCGGATCTCAAGTACGTGGACGGCCTCATCGGGCCCCACACGGTCAACACCATGCCCGACCAGACTGTCGACGCCTTCTTGGACCACGGCACCGTGTCTCGGACCGTGGATGTCGACCCGGGCGGCGCCCGGCAGACCCTCGATGCGCTGGGCCAGGTCGGCATCGACATGGCCGACGTGGCCCGCACCCTGGAGGACGAGGGGGTGGCCAGCTTCGCCAAGTCCTTCGACGAACTGATCCAGGTCCTCACCGACAAGGCCGCCGCCCTGTCGGCCGGCCACTAGGCGGCCAGATGGCCCCCGACGACGCCGCCAAACTGCTCGAGGCCCTTCGGGCCGGTGACACCGGACTGTGGCCGGCGGGCAACGTCGCCGCCCGGCGCCTGGGCTGGCTGACGGT
>JASHZK010000021.1 GCA_030042575.1 Acidimicrobiales bacterium | reverse complement strand
TGGGACTGGACCACGGTGCCGGCGGCCGATGGGGTGGCATTCCAGACCGCCCCGTTCACCAAGGCCACCACCATCGTGGGCCCGGCCACCGTCGACCTGTGGGTGAAAGCGGACACCGCAGTGGAGGACTACCAGGTCACGGTCACCGAGGTGCGACCGTCGGCGTCAGAGGAGGAGTACATCACCTCCGGCTTCCTGCGAAGCTCCAACCAGGTGGACCTGTCCAACTCGACCAAGCTCTTCACCGATCCCTCGTACTTGGGAAGCCAAGCGGTCAACCTGTCAGCCACCAAGTACGAGCTGGTCAAGATCCCCGTCGACCCCATCGCCCACACGTTCCGGTCCGGCACCGAGCTGCGCATCGTCATTTCGGCTCCCGGCGGTGATCGCCCACTGTGGGAGTTCGATACGGTCGACAACGGCCAGACAGCGACCGTGAGCATCGGCGGAGTGGCTGCCTCAAGTCTGGTGGTGAACATGGTGTCGGGCATAGACAGCACCACCGAGCTGCCCGCCTGCGGGTCGCTGCGCGGTGAGCCCTGCCGCCCCTACAAGGCAGAGGGGAACCAGTAGCTATCTCCCCCCGGAACGGGAGCAATGCCGGCTTCCAGCGGGGCAGGCATCGATCTGGAACGGGCCTGAGCTGCGATTGGCCGATCAGAGGGGTCTGCCCGTTCCACCGGGCAGTGCGCTTCTATGAAGATGGGTCGTCGGTCGAGCGGGGGGCCTGACGTACGCCTCGGTCATCGGCGAAGCGAACTCGGGGAACCGGTTGTCCCCGACGTGCCGCTTCCCCCCGCAGTCGACGGCGCAACACGGGCCCTTTCGCCAAAAACGCCAGGGAGGTGCGCAACGTCCCTCCGGGCAGGCTCCAGTCACCCAGGGCCCGGTCCACGATCATCCGCATCTGTTCGGCACCGGGCACCAGGTTGCCCACCAGGGTGTGGTTCTCCTGGCCGGTGAAGCGCTCGCCGTGGTGGTGAAGAGTCAGACAGGCTGGGCCGCCTGCGAGCTCGGGAGCGCCAGGGCCGAGACCGAGGTCGATGCCGTCACCGATCAGTTCCGCGCTCGCCACCGGTACGCAGAGGGGGGACCCGTCTCGGTCCACCGTGGTCAGATCGCACAGGGGGAGCCGGGTGAGAGCCTTGGCGGCCAGCGGTCGCCACCGAGGCGGTGGTGTCGTCCATGGCCCTGGTGCCACCCCCGGCGGGCCGGGGTCCGACTGCGGGGTGGCCGTCGTCTCGGGCGCGTGCCACTCCTGGGCCGGCTCGTCCAAACAGCGACTCGGCCACCACCGCACGTGCAAGGGGGTGACCTCGATCCAGATGCGGGCGTAGTACCAGGCCATGCGGCGCAGCGCCATCCGCGGCCGACCTCGGACGGTGTCGGGCAGCTTGGTCGTGCTCAGCTCGACGTAGCGATCGGTGTTGCTCTGCAAGTCGCTGTCACGGACGGCGGCCAGCCCCTGCACCAGCACCACCGGAGTCCGTGCCAACCCGGTGCCGACCGGGTCGGCGAACAGCAGTGCCACCCGCGGATTGCGGCGCGCCCGCTCGGCCTTGGCCGGGTAGCTGAGCCCGGTCGACACGTCGATGGTGTCACCGCTGCGCCCGGGATACGGGGTGACGGGGGCGGTGATGGGACGGCCGCTCCCGGTCAGGGTGGACAGCTCGGCGGTGATCGATCGATCGACGACGTCGAGCAGTTCGGTGGGCCATCCGGCCGGGTTCCGACCAGCCACCGGTGGGAGCGTAGTCTCCTTTCGATGGCCACCAGCTCCGTGCGAGCCACCGGGCGCCTCGGTGAGTTGCGCCGACCGGTGGCCATCCTGTCGGCCGCCGCCGCGTTGGGGACTGCACTCGCCGTCGCCTGGATCAAGCCGCAGGGGGACCTGCAGATCTATCTGCTCGGGGCGCGCTCGGTGCTGTCGGGCGCCCTGTACCGGGTGGAGTATCCGCCGAACCACCTCGGGTTCACCTATCCGCCCTTCCCGGCGCTGGTGGCCTGGCCCCTGACCGGACTACCCAATCTCCTGGTGCGGGTGTGCTGGGCCTGCGCCAACGTGGCGTCGCTCGTCGCCCTGATCGCCGTGTCGTTGCGAGTCTGCCGGCCGCAAATGCCCCGGGCCTCGGTGGCATGGTGGTCCTTGGCGCTCAGCACCCCCGCGTATCTGCTCGATCCGGTGCGCAACACGTCGGGATTGGGTCAGGTCAACCTGTTCGTCGTTCTTGCCTGCGTGGCCGACCTGGTGCTCGTTCGCCGGCTTCCCGCGCCCGGCACGGGACGTCGCCTTCCCCGGGGAGTGCTGACCGGATTGGCGGCGGCCGTGAAGCTCACTCCGTTGGCTTTGATCGTCATGCTGTTCCTGGCTCGTGAGCACAGGACGGCGGTGCGGGCGTCGGCCACCTTCGCCGTGGCGACGCTGGCCACCGCCGCCGTAGTGCCCCAGGAGTCCTGGAAGTACTGGACCCACTACGTCTTCGATGCCAAGCGGGTGGGTTCGATGGTGTACACCGGAAACCAGAGCCTGCGCGGGGTGGTGCTGCGCCTGGCCCATCACTACGTCTCCTTCGGGTTCACCACGGCGCTCAGCGTGGCGGTCGGTGCCGTGGGATTGTCGCTTGCCGCCCTCTGCTGGCGGCGCCTGTCGCCTCTGCACGGTGTGGTGGCCGGCTTCGCCACCATCGGCCTCATATCGCCCATCTCGTGGGACCATCACTTCGTCTGGTTCGTGCCCCTGGCCCTGGTGGTGGGCCTCGAGGGCCGACGGCAGTGGACGAGGGTGCTCGGGACGGCGACCGTGTTGTTCGTGGGCTGGGCCGCTCCCATCTGGTGGGTCCCCCACCATCACCTCAGTGAGTACCACGAGAACGCCCTGCAACTGGTCTTGTCCAACTCGTTCGCCATGGTGGCCGCCGGGGTGCTCGTCGCCTGGGCGGTGTCGCTGGCTCGGCTGGGATCCCCGGGGAACGAGGGCGCCTTCTCGTTGGCCGTCGACGGTTACGGGCAGCACGAAGGGGCGGTGGAGGTGGCCCTCTGAGGCGGGGCGACGCCCGCCCCGTCCGGGCGCCACACCTGGGGAGGGGCGGCGGCACCCGGACGGCGGGCGCGAGCTCAGGCGGCGCGGCGCGGGGGAAGGTCGAGAAGTACCCGGTCGAGCTGGGCCTCCAACTCGACTGTGGAGTACGTCGCCCGTTGGAGCTCGGAGGCGGCATTGCCCAGTGCTCCGGGACCGGCCAACCGCCGGGCTGCTTCGGAGAGGACGTGCACAAGCGTTCGCATCGAGCCTCCCAGACCGTCAATCGTTCTTTGGACGGTACGAGACCAAGATGTCCACCCCGTCACCGCCGTGTGAACAGAGGACGAACTCTCCGTGGCGTGCCCGCCTCTAGGAAGGCGCCCCCGTCCCTCCCTGTCCCGCCGATTGCCCGTTGGTCGACGAGTTCGTTCCCGGAACCTGAGCCGCGGTCGGAGCAGAGTCGGCCACAGGCGGGGTCGGTTGCCTGTCAACGGGTGAGCCCGTGTCGGGCCGAGCGGCGGGCTCCGGCACGCTCGGTGGCGCCGACCCGCCGAGCGGCGCCCACGGAGCGGGACGCGACGGAGCGAGACCAGGAGGGGTCGACGTCTGGTTCGCCGCCCCCGCCGGCGATGTCGGCGTCGCTGAGGGCACAAAGGCGCCAGCCGCCGTCCACCCGTAGCGTGGCGTGGCCTCCAGGCGCCGACGGTCCATGGAACCGATCATCTGCTGCCAGCGGTGGCCGGACAGGGCGTCCAGGCGTTTGGGGACCCGCCGGGCGAGTTGGACGGCTTCCTGGCGGTAACGCTCGGCCACCCCGCCCATGACGAAGACGGTGAGGCGCGACAGCTCCGACCCCTCGTCCACCACCAACTGGTGCAGACGTTCAGCGGCCACCCGGGCGTCTTGCATCAGCCCCAGCGAGTCCTGCAACTGCACCAGGTCCTTGACGTACTTGGTGGTCTGACCTCGATAGATCTCCGAGACGAATTCCAAGGCGTAGCGCAGGCGCTTGCCGCGGATGCGCAGACGATGGAAGTCGTCGGGCGCGCTCGTGCGTCGGGCGCGCTTGGCCGCCCTGACGAGGGCCCGGTGGCGGACCCGGACCACATCGGGCACGACGACCAGTGCCGGGGCCCTGGCTGCCGTCGCCCGCCGAGAGGGCCCCTGGCGGACCATGGCTGAGAACGAACTGACCAACCGTTCGTAACGGGCCGACTCGACACAGCCCAGCAGGTGCCGCCGGGCTTCGGAGCGTCGCCGGGCCAGCAGGGCGGAGAGGTCGCTCAAGGCACCACGGTCTCGTTCGGGGACCTCGCCGGCCCACTGTTGGACTCGCTGGATCTGAACGTCGAGGTCGCGCAC
>JASHZK010000169.1 GCA_030042575.1 Acidimicrobiales bacterium | reverse complement strand
GACGTAGAGGTGCATGTGGGGGGCGACGGTGAAAGCGGCCCGCATCCCCTCGTTGACGTAGATGAGGGGATTCACGAGCACCAGGGTCTGCAGCCAGTGGAAGCCACCGATCTTGACCGGCGCCAGTCGGGTCCAGCCGTAGTACGTCCCGCCCAGGAAGGTGATGGGCAGGATGATGAAGCCGAACATGAGACCGATGTTGCGAGGCTCGAAGCTCGTGCCCAGGATGAGTCCCAGTCCGGCCATGGCGATGCAGGCCAAGGGCACCAAGGTGACGATGATCCACCAGTGCAGGTCGATGTGGGCCCGCACCCCCGAGGCGTGCACCAACGAGGCGATGGGCAGGACGATGGCAGCCGAGATGAGGCCCTGGGCGGCGCCGGAGACGACCTTGGCGATGGCCACCAGCCAGATGGGGCAGGGTGCCTGCACCCGGTCCTCGATCTCGCGGGTGAAGCCGAATTCCTGGGCCATGTTGAGGGCGATCGACTGCACACCCTGGAACATGATGGAGATGCCCACCACCCCCGGTACCAAGAAGGTGGCGAACCCCGATTCGGCCGCCGCCCCCTTGCCCCCGATGCCCTGGCCGATCTTGGGGAAGACGTAGAGGAAGACGAAGCACAGGAGGAAGGGTTGGATGAGGGTGCGCAGGACGAACACCCACTTGTCCTTCCACAGCACCACCAGGTCCCGCAGCAACAGTGCCCCGAAAGCGGTATAGCTGGCGGTGACCACCGGCCGGAGCCGGATGCCGAAGTTCTGCTCTTGCCGCCGGGCCGGTGCGGCGGCACTGGACACAGCCATCAGTCGCGCAGCTCCCTTCCGGTCAAGGTGATGAACACCGTCTCCAAGGTGGGCTCGGCGACGGACACGTCGACGAGGTCGAATCCGTGGCCTTCGGCCGCCAGCACGATCTGGGGGACGAGGCGCTGTCCCCCGCTGACGTCCAGCTGCAAGGTGCCGTCGCTCACCCGGGTCCTCGTCACCCCTTCGACCTCTTTGGCCAGGAGCTCACCCAGTCCCTCGATGTCCCCGGCGGTCCGCACCGTCACGATGGTGTCGGCCCCGATGCCGTGCTTCAAGGCAGCGGGGGCGTCGAGGGCCAGGAAGCGTCCGTGGTCCATGATGGCCACCCTGTCGCACAGCCGGTCGGCCTCCTCCATGTAGTGGGTGGTGAGGAGGATGGTCTGACCCTGGGCGTTGAGCTCCCTCAGGATCTCCCACAATGCCAGCCGGCTCTGGGGGTCGAGGCCGGCGGTGGGCTCGTCGAGGAAGAGAACGGCCGGGCGGTGGAACATGGCCCGGGCCACCATGAGCCGCTGGGCCATACCGCCCGACAGGGCGTAGACCGAGGCCTTGGCCCACCGCTCCAGCTGGAACTGCTCGAGCAGCTCGTCGGCCACCTTGCGGGACCGGGTGGCGCCCATGCCGAACAGCCGGCCGTGGAAGTAGAGGTTCTCCCACACGGTCAGCTGTCGGTCGAGGGTGTTCTGCTGGGAGACGATCCCGCTCAGCTGTTTGGCCAGGGCCGGGTGGGCGGCCACGTCCACCCCGCCCACCAAGGCCCTGCCCGAGCTGGGAACCACCCGGGTGGTGAGGATGCCGGCGGTGGTGGTCTTGCCCGCCCCGTTGGGTCCGAGCAGGCCGAAGATCTCCCCCTCCTGGACGTCGAGGTTCAGGTGGTCGACGGCGGCGAAGTCGGTCCCCGGGTAGACCTTGGTCAGCTCCTCGGTGTGGATCACGCCGTCGGGCACGACGGGCATGGTACACGACCGGCCCCGATAAAGTGAGCTAACCTCATTACGAGGTTGCCTCACTATTTCGGGGAGCGGGATGACCGAACAGACGGGCAGGGCGCCTGGCCTCCGACGACGGGCGCCGTCAGCGAAGACGACGCCGGCGGGCGCCGGGACGCGTTCGGACGTCGAGCTCGAGCTGGCCGAGCTGGTCAGCCATGCCTCGCGCCGGCTCCGCCGGGGCACGTCCTCCCAGCTGGCCCCTCTCGGGCTCACCATGGCCCAGTCCCGCGTCCTGCGGCTGGTGGCCGGGGCGCCGCTGCGCATGGCGGACATCGCCGGCCGCATGGACGTCGTACCCCGGACGGTCACCCCCATGGTGGACGACCTGGCATCAGCGGGGCTGGTCACCCGGCGCGCCGATCCGGACGACCGACGCTCCCTGCTGGTCGCTCTCACCCCCGCTGGTCGCCGGCTCCTGGATCGGCTCGACACCGCCCGGCGCCAGTCGGCCGAGGACATCTTCGGCGCCCTGAGCGAACGCGAGCGCAAGGAGCTGTTCGTGCTGCTCGGCCGTCTGTGCCGGACCGGCGGTTGCCCCATCTGCTGCCCCGACCACGGAGCCCGTTGATGGGCATGGGCATGGGCATGGGCCGCATGGGCGGCGGGGGCGGGGGCTGGGGGCTCATGCGCTCGTTTCGCCGTGACTCGTCGGTCACCCAAGAGAGGCTCCCCAAGGGCATCTTCAAGCGCATCGCCGGATTCGCCGCTCCCTACAAGGCGCAGCTGGCCGTCTTTCTCGTCCTCATCGTCCTCGACGCCCTCATCAGCGCGGCCAACCCCCTCATCTACCGCCAGATCATCGACGTGGGCATCGGCAACAAGGACGTCAGGGTGGTGGTCGTCCTGGCCCTGGTGGTGGGCGTGTTGGCCGTGGCGGACGCCGGCATCACCCTTTGGCAGCGCTATGTGTCGGCCCGCGTCGGCGAAGGCCTCATCTACGACATGCGCTCCCGGGTGTTCTCCCACCTCCAGCGCATGCCCATCGCCTTCTTCACCCGCACCCAGACTGGAGCACTGGTCAGCCGGCTCAACAACGACGTGCTCGGCGCCCAACAAGCCTTCACCGACACCTTTCAGTCGGTCATCGGGAACTTCGTCTCCGTGGCCGTGACCCTGGGCGCCATGATCTTTCTGTCCTGGGAGATCACCCTCATCATGCTGGCGCTGCTGCCCATCTTCCTGGTGCCGGCACGCTGGGTGGGGCGGCGGCTGGCCGCCATCACCCGCGAGTCCTACAACCTGAACGCGGCGATGAACAACACCATGGCCGAGCGTTTCAACGTGTCGGGAGCCTTGCTCGTCAAGATCTTCGGCCAGTCGGGGCGGGAGACCACCACCTTCGACCGCCGGGCCGGCCGGGTGCGCGACATCGGGGTGACCCAGGCCATGTACACGGCGGTGTTCATGGCCTCGCTCATGCTCACCGCTTCGTTGGCCACGGCCATCGTCTACGGATGGGGCGGGGTGCTGACCGTCCACCACGTCCTGCTCATCGGGACGCTGGTGGCCCTCACCTCTTACCTGAACCGCCTGTACGGACCTCTCACCGCTCTGTCCAACGTGCAGGTGGACGTGATGACCGCCCTCGTCTCCTTCGACCGGGTGTTCGAGGTGCTCGACCTGGCACCCATGATCGCCGACAAGCCCGAGGCCGTGGCCCTCACCCGGGGCCCCACCACCATCGAGTTCGATCACGTCGACTTCAGCTACCCCAGGGCCGAGGAGGTGTCGCTCGCGTCCCTCGAGG